>JAISOQ010000207.1 GCA_031275515.1 Treponema sp.
CTAGGAGTTTGTTGCGCTTCGCGCATAAAATAGTATAAATATTCATAAAATGAATATTTATACCTTACAAACTCCGAAAGCATGCCCGTTAATCGGGATTTTTTGCATATTTATGCAAAAAATCCACAAGTGCAACAGGCTGCTAGCGGTTCAGGCTTCTTTTCATAACGCAAGGCTGCGTCCATGCGGTAACGATTGATAATTTTTCCGCTGTTCCGACCGGGCCCTCCGCTTCCTTGAGGAAAAGAGGGACAATTCCTTTTTCCCTGTTCCAGCGGCCCTGGGCGGGCGAACGGGTTAAGCTTTCGACCGCCGAACTGAACCGGCCTTCAAAGCATCCAGCCCTACTCCAGGATGGTGATCTCCACCCGGCAGTTCAGGCGGCGGCCTTCCTCGTTGGAGTTGTCCCCCACCGGCTTTGTGCCGCCCCAGCCCTTGTAGATAAAGCGGTTTTCGCTTATACCCCGCCTTGCCAGTTCATCGACCATCCGTTTGGCCCGGCGGATGGAAAGCTCCATCTCGCCGGAAGCTTTGCCCAGGCTGGCGGTGTGCCCTTCCACCAGGAAAGTCTGCCCGGGCCCGGCCAGCTTTAAGGCATCGGCAATGATATCCAGCCGGGGACGTTCCTCGGGAAGAAACTCGTCCGAATCGGGGATAAAGCGGATATCCTTTACCACCAGCCGTATGCCCTCGGGAACGGAAAGCAGCTCGATGTCTTTGCCCTCGTTTCCGGCTTGGAGTTTCTCCTCCAGGGCCTTCCCGCCGCTTCCCGCGCTTCCCGCGGCCGGGAGAGGTTCCGGCCTGGGGGCGGGGTTTCTCTCCGCCGCGGGGGGCTGCGGGACCTTGCCGCCGACTTTACCGGTGCTTTCCCGGAGGCCCAGGGCGTTCCCCAGGGAGGCTATCATGGTGGTCCGGTTAACCGGAATGATCCCTTCGCTGAAGGTCAGGGTAAAACCCTTGAACCGGACCGTCGAGCGGTCGGGCCAGGAAAAAGTCTCGTCCAGGACATCCCGTATCAGGAGGGGAAGGCCGTCGGCGGTCTTGAGGAGGATATCCACCGTGTGGGTGCCCTGGAGGCCGGAGAAACCGCCGTCCCTTGAGGAGGGAGCCTGGTAGCGCGCGGCGTATTTCGCGGATATCCGGTGAACCGGAATATCCCGGTAAAGTTCCACCCCCCGGTACTCGTATTCCGCGATAAGGGGAACCTCTACCGGGGAACCGGTGTTCAGGGGATCCACCACCCGGCTGCCCCGGGCAGTCCATTTTGAACCGGGCCGGACGGCTTCGGCGGGAAAGGCGGGAAAACCCCGGAGGGAGGGATAACCCCTGTCTTCCTCCAGCACGATGCTTCCGTCCCGGCCCAGGGTAAAGGAAACCGGAATAACCGCGTCCACCGGCCGGGCGCTTTGGCGCATATCCCGCAGGGTCTCTTCCAGCACATAGAAATTCCCCCGGTATCGGAAGGAATTCCCCGGCAGCCCGGCGGACCCCGCCGCTTTCGTAACCGGCTCCGGCTTAAGCGAGGCCCGCACCTCGTGGTAGACGTGGCCTATGTACTTGCCGTTGTCGTAACGGGACCAGTCGGAAAGCTCGATCATGGTGTAGGGCCCGGTATAATCGGCAAAAAGCCTCACCGGCTCGGCGGAGGTGTTTTTCGAGACCCTGAGCCCCCCGGCCCCCGGCGCTTCCTGGGAAAAAGAGGGGAAGGGGAGGAAGATCAGAAACAATACGCCCAGGATCAGGATCCCCGGCAGGTTCCGGAGTCCCTTTTGTTTCCTTCCGCGGCTCTTGAAAATAAATTCCCCCATACGTAGAGTAATTATCGGAACGGAGTGATTAATGATGAAGATTATCGTGGCCCCCGATTCGTTTAAAGGAAACATGAGCGCCCCGGACCTGTGTTCGGTGATTGAGGCGGGTATACTGCGGGCCGATAAGTCGGCGCTGGTATACAAGATACCCCTGGCGGACGGGGGGGAAGGCACGGCCCGGGCGGTAACGGAGGCCGCGGGAGGACGTTTCGTCCGGGTTCCGGTAAGCGGCCCCCTGGGCGGCAAGGTGGACGCGGCTTTCGGGCTCATCGAAAACGGCCGGGTGGCGGTGCTGGATCTGGCCAGCGCCTCGGGCCTCGAGCTGGTAAAACGGGAGGATCTTGACCCCCTAAAGGCCAGCAGTTACGGTACCGGGGAGCTTATCTCCGCGGCCCTGGACTCGGGGGCAAGGGAACTTATCATCGGAATCGGCGGCAGCGCCACCAACGACGGCGGTATCGGCATGATCAGCGCCCTGGGTTTCAGGCTGCTGGACGAAAAGGGCGAGCCGGTGGGACAGGGGGGCGGGGCCCTGGCAAAGATCGCCTCGATAGACACCGGCGGCGCGGACAAGCGGCTTAAAGATACGGCGATCAAGGTGGCCTGCGACGTAACCAACCCGCTTCTGGGCCCCCGGGGCGCTTCCGCCATATTCGGCCCCCAAAAGGGCGCCACGCCGGAAACGGTGAAGATCCTCGACGCGGGGCTTGCCAGACTGGGGGAGGCCTGGATACGGGGGGGGCTTGCGAAGGATGTGGAACAGCCCGGAGACGGCGCGGCGGGCGGGGTAGGCGCCGCCCTGCGGATCTGCCTGGGGGCGGTGATGGAATCCGGCGCCATGCTGGTGATGAAATACGCGGGCTTTTTCGACCGCCTCTCCGGGGCGGATCTGGTGATTACCGGGGAGGGGATGACCGACGGCCAGACCGCCGGGGGCAAGCTCTGCTCGGTGGTGGCCAGGGAATCCCATAAGGCGGGGCTTCCGGTGGCCCTGCTTTCAGGCGGACTCGGCGGGGAAGCGCCGGCCCTGCTGGGCTCTTTCGATTATGCCGTGTCCATCTCCTGCGGGCAGACCAGCCTTGACGCCATGATCAGGGACAGCCGGCGGGATCTGGGATTCGCCGCGGAAAACCTGATCCGGGCCATCCTGATCGGCCGGAAACTCCCCGCCTGAGCGGAAAGATGCCGCCGGACAGCGGCCGTACCCTGGTTCGCCAGGGTTCGGTTCTTTCCCTCCTCACTCTCGGTTCCCGGGTGCTGGGGCTTCTCCGGGAGATGACCAAGGCCAGCCTCCTGGGAACCAGCGCCCTGTCCGACGCCTTTTCCGTAGCCTTCATGATCCCCAACCTTTTCCGCCGCCTCTTTGCCGAAGGTTCCGTAGCCGTGGCCTTTATCCCCACCTTCAAGGAATACCTCCTGGCCGAAGCCGGGGACAGGGCCGGAGCGGCGGGGGAAAAAGCCGGACTGAACGAAAGCCGGGCGGGGAAAGAGACCGCCGAGTTCCTTTCCTGCGCCTTTACCCTGCTTAGCTTCTTCGTGAGCATGGCGGTGGCGGCGGGGATACTCCTTAGCCCCCTGATTATCCCCCTCTTCGGAAAGGAAGAGTTCAACGAAACTGTTTTTCTTACCCGGCTTATGTTTCCCTTCCTGGGTTTTATCTCCCTGGCGGCCCTGTTCCAGGGGATACTCAACAGTCTTCATGTTTTTACCCCCCCGGGCCTCGCCCCCATCGTTCTTAACCTGGTAACCATCCTCTGCGCCTACGGCCTCTTCCCCTTCACCAAAAACCCCGCCCGGGCAATGGCAATCGGCATTCTTGCCGGAGGCTTTCTGGAGGCGGCCGTCCAGTTTCCCTTCGTGCTGAAAAAAAGGCGGCGTTTCTTTTTCGTAAGCCTGGGACGCGCCCTGAACAACCCCGGCGCCCAGAAGGTGCTGCGCCTTATCGGGCCCACCGTTATCGGCATGGCCGCCTACCAGATCAACGATCTGGTTTCCACCGCCCTGGCGAGGAACGCGGGAACAGGAATAGTGTCGAGCCTCCAGTACTCCCTGCGGCTCCAGGAACTTATCCTGGGGGTCTTTGCCGTTTCTATCGGAACCGTGCTGCTCCCGGATCTGGCGGAATACGCCAAATCACTCCGCTGGGACATCTACAACCGGCGGCTCATTGCCGCCATGGATATTATCGCCCTGGTTACCGTACCCATCACCTTCTTTACCCTGGCCCAGGGGGAGACCCTTATCCGGCTTCTCTTCCAGAACCGCAGTTTCAATGATGAATCCGTCCGCCTTACCCTTTCCGCCCTGCGCTGCCATATGCCGGGCCTTTTCTTTATCGCCCTGAACCGTATCCTTGCCCCGGCCTTCTACGCCCAGAGTGATTCCAAATCCCCCACCCTGGCGGGGCTCATCTCCTTCGGGGTAAACATCGGCCTGGCCTTCCTCCTGGTCCGGCCCCTCAGGGGAGCCGGGATAGCCCTGGCCCTGACCCTTTCCAGCGCGGTAAACACCGCCCTGCTCCTGGCCTTTCTCAGGAGAAACCCCCATGTCGCCGTGGCCCGGGCCCTCCGTTCGGCCCTGGCCTACACCGCCAGGCTCGCTGTTTTTTCCGTCCTGGCAGCTGCGCCCCTTCTGCCGCTGGGCCCCCGCCTTACCGCCTTCTTCGCGGGCCGGGGCCGGCTTGTCTCCTACGGTATTCCCTTCGCCCTCTCCGCGTGTATCTTTGCCGCGATAGGGATACTGCTGCTTTTTATAAGCCGGGACAAACAGGCCACGGCCCTGGTAAAAATGCTGCGGAGGCGGGGAAAAGAGTAGGGTTTTTATACGGCTCTATTTTTCAGCGGAATTTGTTCAGAAACTGAAGTTTCTGAACAACTCTATTAAAAAACAACGTATCTATTCAGTTGCCTGCGGGGGATAGCGCCGGTAGCTTCGCTGCCGCAGCCGGCGGAATGAAGAGGCAGCCCCGAAATGAGCCGATCGGGAACGAAAGGGGGGTAGTCCCCTTTGGTAAAGCATTGGAGAACAAGAAAAGCCTTGAAATCACGCTGCGACTGAATGCTTACAAAACAACAAAAAATCATAAAATAGTTACAATTTTCAGGTTTGAGTTCAAGAATCCGACATTTCAGAACCGCCTTAAAAACACTAAATAGAGTCTGTCCATAATGTAGACACATTATGGACAGACCACCTTAAAAAATACAAGAAATTCCGTGAAAATCGCTTGAAAAGCATAACGGGTAATACTATCCTGATATCAAGGCAGGAAACAGTATCGGTACAACGATTCCTGAACTATTTTGGATTATTGCGAAGGAGGACGATATTTCGATAAATATGCGTATTTTTTTAAATTACAAAAAATTATCCGCCGTCTTTTTCCATGTATTGCAATAGCGTCCTTAGAGTTGTCGGGAAACCCCGGTTTCCGGACAAGTTCCCTGTAAAAAAACGCGGTTTTGCCGGACCTTCGGTTCACGGGCTGAAAAACTGCAAGACTGTGAGACAGACAACCGGCTTGTCGAACAGATCTATTGCATAAGGAGCGTTTATGAAACTGAAATACCGCTTGTGTATCACCGTTCTTTTGATTTTGGCCGTCATAGTGGCGGCTATATCCGTCATCCTGCTGAACCGCGCATCTTCCCTGCAGATGGAGACCGCAATGAAAAGCCAGGAACGTCTTGCCGCGGAACAGGCCCGGATCATCAAGGCCATCTACGAGGGCTATCTGCGCACCGCCTCTACCCTGGCGTATGCCTTGGCTGATTTTGACAAGGCCGAGGTGGGCAGGCAGCGCAACCGCTTCGATCAGCTCATGGAATCGATCCTGCAGTCCGAAGAACGCTTCGTCGCCCTTTTTGTGGTCTTTAAACCCAATACCATCGATCCCGGCATGGACGCCGCTTTCGCGGGTACCCCCGGCAGTACGGAAACCGGCCAGTGGGCCAACTGGTATACCAGACGATCCGGCACGGTAGAACACCTCACCTACGACGACGTGGCAACGGTCATGACCAACATCACCGGCGAAAACGCCCGGAAAGAAATAGTATACGATCCCGTACCGCAGATCGTGGCCGGAAAAAATACCTACACCATAAAATTCACCGTGCCGGTTATCCACCGAAAAACCAACGAGGTGGTCGGCCGGGTAGGCGTCAATGCTAATATGGCCTATACCCAGCCGATTGTGGACAGGATCGTTAACCACCCGGACATGAGGGACATCACCGCCATGGCGGTTTATTCCAGCAACAGTACGGTTATCGCCAGTTTTACCGAAGATCATATCGGTAAACCCCTCAGGGAAGCCCAAAGTACCCTCTACGGCCAGAATATCGACGTGGCCCATAATACGGTGCTGCGGGGAGAGGAACACGCATTCTCGGTATATTCGCCGGTTTTGGATAAAGAACTGGAACTTATCCTCTACCCCTTTTCCATCGGTGAAACCGGTTCCAACTGGTCCCTCATGCTGGGCACGGAGAAAAACATCATCCTTGAGGATGTCAACGCCTTAACCGTCTTCACCATCATCCTCGCGGTAGCTTCGGTACTCGGTACGGCGGTGATCATCTTCTTCGTTTCGAAAAACATCGCCAAACCCATCGTCAAGGTGGCCCTTACCCTCAAGGACATATCCGAAGGCGAAGGGGATCTTACCAAAACGGTTGCCATCAATTCAAAAGACGAGATTGGCGACCTGGCCCGGTACTTCAACGAAACCCTGACAAAGATCAGGAACCTGGTGGTCACCATCAAGAAACAGGCGGTTTCCCTTTTCGATATCGGAAACGAGCTTGCCAGTAACATGAGCGAAACCGCCTCGGCGATAAACGAGATTACGGCGAACATCCAGAGCATAAAGGGCCGGGTCATAAGCCAGTCCTCGTCGGTAAACCAGACCAGCGCGACCATGGAACGGATAACCGTGAACATAGACAGGCTCAAGGGCCATGTGGACCGTCAAAGTGAAAATGTGGCCCAGTCCTCCTCCGCCATAGAGGAGATGCTTGCCAACATCCAGTCGGTTACCCAGACGCTGGTGAAGAACGCGGCCAATGTGAAAGAGCTGATGGACGCGTCGGAGGTGGGGCGCGGGGGGCTGCAGGAAGTAGCCGGGAATATCCAGGAGATAGCCCGGGAGTCGGAGGGGCTGCTGGAGATAAACGCGGTGATGGAGAATATAGCCAGCCAGACGAATCTGCTGTCGATGAACGCGGCGATAGAGGCGGCCCACGCGGGGGAAGCGGGGAAAGGTTTTGCGGTGGTGGCGGATGAGATAAGGAAACTGGCGGAGAGCTCCGGGGAACAGTCAAAGACGATCAGCGCGGTCCTGAAGAAGATCAAGGATTCGATAGACAAGATAACCCGGTCTACGGACAGCGTACTGAACAAGTTTGAGGCGATAGACAACGGGGTACGGACGGTATCGGAACAGGAGGAGAACATCCGGAACGCCATGGAGGAGCAGAGCGTAGGGAGCAAGCAGATACTGGAGGCGGTAGGCCAGTTGAACGAGGTGACCAATCTGGTGAAGGCGGGGTCGGAAGAGATGCTGGAGGGGAGCAGGCAGGTGATAGAGGAGAGCAGGAACCTGGAGCTGGTGACCCAGGAGATAGGCAACGGCATGGCAGAGATGGCCACCGGGGCGGATGAGATCAACGTGGCGGTAAGCCGGGTGAATACCATCAGCGGGGAGAATAAGGAAAGCATCAATGTGCTGGTGCAGGGAGTCTCCAAGTTCAAGGTAGAGTAGTACCCTGCTTAGGCTAAAGCGGGTCCCGTTCCTGTGGGGAAACGGTTGTATACTGGAAACATGGACATTGCCATCTTATCGGGTTTGACCGCAAGGCGAACCTGATTGAAGTCCTCTATAAGGTCATTGCTGATGACAGACTTAAGGTCTTTCACGCCATGAAATGCCGATCCGCATTTATCCGGTTACTTGAAGCCAAGGAGGAAAAATGAAAGATAACCTTGAAAAAAGAATCGAACATGAAACGAAGTTTCATGATTTAACCGACGAAGAATACGACAGGCTGGATGAAAAATGGACGAAAGCCACGCCCAAAATTGGTCCTGACGGTTCGGGCTTCTTTTCACAACGCAAGGCTGCCGCCCGCACGGTAACGTGAAATGGTTCGGGAACGGATCGCCGCCTCATAAGGTGTCTGTCACCGTTTTGACTGTCAGGACACCGGAAAATCATTTTTTCAGATAAGAATATTGCAAGCGAAAAAATAAGCGCCGCTTAAAGCAAAGCCGCCCGAAGGAAACACCCCGGGCGGCCTTGCCTGATGAAGAAAACCGCTTATTTACCGCTACTTTTTGACGCTGTAGAAAGCCTTCCTGCCCGCGTATACGGAGACGCCTTCAAGCTCTTCCTCGATGCGGATAAGCTGGTTGTACTTGCAGATCCGGTCGGTGCGGCTCATGGAACCGGTCTTGATCTGGCCGGTTTCGAGGCCCACCACCAGGTCGGCGATGAAGCTGTCCTCGGTCTCCCCGGAACGGTGGGATACCACGGCGGTGTAACCCGCTTTTTTGGCCATTTCCACCGCCTCGTAGGTTTCGGTAACCGTGCCGATCTGGTTCACCTTGATAAGGATGGAGTTGCAGGCGCCCATGGCGATGCCCTTTTCTTGAGTAACCGCTGGAATTCTTTCTTCTTTTGTTTCCGTCAAGCAGAAAGTGGCGAGCGTGAACATATGCTCACTTATCTCTTTGTTTATTTATGTGTTTTCAGCCTTTGTAGAGGTTTATTAGTCACTTCGTTTATTACCTTTGTCCTATTTGAAGAACTGCACAAGTTAAAACATTTGTGTAATACGCTTAGTTCATTTCTTCGTTCTTGCGTTTTCTTTTTGATGCTTCTTTTATTATTCTTCTCATTACACGATTTTGTAATGATATCATTTCTTATATTTATACTTTCATGAATCTCTTCGTCCCTGTTTAAACTTTTGAAGGCCCGCAGTTTCATATGTACCAGCCGCTTTAACACACTAGAACTGCATTGTGCCCACAGAGGGTATCTCTGTGCTTCGTACGCCTCTCACAAAAAAGCGATTGTTTTCCTAAGCAACGTTAGCCGGTTGGTCGCTGTAGCGGAGATGTACGAACTGAATTTTTATATATTATTAGAAGAAATCTCAACTTCAAAGTGTTAAACTGATTGTTAGATATTTAGTCCTTTCTGGCTTGTAAAAGTAAAGCTATCCCTGTAAGAGACCGTGAAGGCCCATAGGGTTGTGAGATGTCGGGGCTCCCACGTTTTTCAGACAGTCGACTCACAGATAGCGGTAAGGTTGTCAGACTTAAGCGCCGGCCGCCCTTTACACCCAGGAATATTCCTGGTACTCTTTTTTCTGTTAGAGGCTGAGTCGACCCCAGGACCACAGTGCGGCTAGAAAGATTAAGTCAACTGAAAAATGCAATGACATCGTGAATCGAACCCGCGACCTTCCGGCTTGTAGCATAGTACCTCAACCAACTACACTTGTATTTTATATAACCAAGTTAGTTTACTTGTGGGGTTTATTTTAGTCTTCTGGGCTATGACACCGTGTAGGCTATACCAACATTTCGGACAAACATATTGCTTCCATCTTCAGGGTGACCAGCGTTTCTGAGGAACATATTGCGTTCGCCTTTAGGGTGAACAATATAACCCCGTGACGATGGGTACAGTATGTTTCACCGAAGCATTAGTATACCCCTTTACCAGACGACAAGGTAACGGAACTCACAAGACTACAATGTGAGCTAAAGAAAATGTCTTCGCCGCGAGAGTATTTCTGAATAATAGATAGGGACTTTATGTTAGAAAAATTAGTGCATGACCCCCGGAAACTGTGTTATCACACGAAATATGTATGATAATGTAAATAACGCTACACGGAGCTACATTAATTATATGAAGTTGTATTTGGTTTATATATAGATATATTTATTACAATTTTCTCGAAGAAATTGGGAACCACTCATAATCATTCCATCACATATCTTTCGACGTTATATCCATTGTTCGGGTGAAACAGCTGCATTAAACAAAAAAAAAAAGAAAAGAAAAGAAAAGACATTCATAGGCGTCACCTAATCTTTTCCATACCACGACGTACCAATGATGGGTCTTTAACCACAGATTAAGTAACATGGTTTTTTAAAGGCTTTTATTTGTAATCCTCTTTACAGCATGTCTAGTGGCCGATATGGCATCTGAGGTCTTTTCAATGTTTCCGATGCATGTGTTAGTAGTTCAGAGCGGTCTCCTCTGTGTGGGGGTTGGAACCTCCCTCTTTCACAACCCCCATAGGCTTAGTGGCTCACGAGGTGGCTTTCCGTTTTATTGCGCCTTGTGTTGGAAGTACTTTTACATGAAATAAACAATGTTTTAGTTCTGCTAACTTTATTTCCTTTTCGGGAAGGGAATTGTTAGGAATTTTAGGGTCAGCAATAAAAAAATATTTCATGGAGGGCAATGCACTTCCCAATCGCCTATTGGGAAGGGGGAGTGTTCCGTTATGATTTTGCAAAGAATTTTTCTTCTGAACAGAATGATACGATTTTGTAGCTTCAAGGTCTTTAGCGAAGTGCTCAGAAATATACGTTTTAGCTTGAAACTGTTTAGGGGGTAAGGGCCTTGTTTTATGACAGTGACCT
>JAISOQ010000247.1 GCA_031275515.1 Treponema sp.
CCCGGGGGAACAAAGATGACGGATGACGAAATCTGGAATATGGGCTGGTTCGTCAAGGGCGTCATCGGAACCATTCCGCAGTAACCGCCTAGCCGCCAGGAGGGTACTATGCCGGGAGGCGCCTGCATTGAGATGGAGCATATCTCCAAGCGGTTTGCCGCGGTGTTGGCAAACGACGATGTAAGCCTCTCTGTTAATCGCGGCGAGATCGTCGCCCTTCTGGGAGAAAACGGTTCGGGTAAAAGTACCCTGGTCAACATGCTGTCGGGGATATATATCCCCGATGCAGGTTCTATTTATATAGAAGGGAAGCGCCGTTTTTTCCGCTCTCCCCAGGACGCTATTGCCGCCGGTATAGGCATGGTGCATCAGCACTTTAAGCTCATCCCGGTGATGAACGCTTGGGAGAATATCTGTTTGGGAGAGCGGGGAAGCGGGAGTGGCCTTTTCAAAAATCCCTTTATCGAAAAAAAACGTATCAACGAGAAAATATCGGAGATAGAACGGCGGTTCGGCCTTTCGGTCGTTCATGACAAAAAAATCTACGATATGTCGGTGGGCGAAAAGCAAACCGTCGAGATTTTGAAAGTCTTGTACCGGGGGGCTTCGGCGCTGATCCTGGATGAACCCACCGCGGTGTTGACCCCCCAGGAAACGGCCCGCCTCTTCGACATGCTCAGAAACATGAAGGATGAGAACTGCGCTATCATCATCATCACCCACAAGCTTCACGAGGTGATGGAGATCAGCGACCGGGTGACGGTGATGCGGAAGGGCCGGGCTATAGGGACGGTAAAAATTGCGGAAACCAGCCCGCGGGAACTAACGGAGATGATGGTCGGCGTCAGCGTTTCCCTGGAAATCAGGCGGGAGGAACCGGCGCCCCGGGAAAAACCCCTCCTGGAAATCCGTTCTCTTTCCTGCCGCCGGAACGACGGGGTCAGGGTTCTGAACGGCCTGTCCTTTGACCTTTACGGCGGCGAAATCCTGGGCGTCGCGGGAATAGCCGGGAGCGGCCAGCGGGAACTCTGTGAAATCATCGCCGGATTGCTCCGGGCCGAAGAAGGTTCCGTATTGTTCCGGGGGGAAAACCTCTTGGGCCTTTCACCCCGGGCCATCAGGGACAAGGGGGTATCCATGAGCTTTGTCCCCGAAGACCGCCTCGGCATGGGGCTTGTAGCGGGAATGAGCATCATCGACAACATCCTCCTCAGGTCCTACGAAAAGCAGCCGGGCGTTTTTGTTGACCGTGTAAACGGCCGCGTCCTGGCCGAAAAGATCGTCAGCCGGTACAGTATTTCCACTCCTTCGGTTCAGCATATCGTGAGGAAGCTTTCCGGGGGAAACATCCAGAAGGTACTCCTGGGCCGGGAGATCGATCTTGCCCCCAAGGTGCTTATCACCGCTTACCCCGTCCGGGGTCTCGACATCGGGGCTTCCTACAGTATTTACGAGATGCTGAATGAACAGAAGAAAAACGGCGTCGCTGTTTTGTATATAGGCGAAGATCTGGATGTGCTTAGGGAACTCTGCGACCGTATCCTGGTGATCCATGCCGGGGAGCTCATGGGCGTCAGGGACCCCCGGACCTCCACCAAAGAAGACCTGGGCTTCCTCATGCTGGGCCACAAACCGGACGCCGCATGATACGGATTGTTACCCGGGGCGAAGTATCCCCCTTCCGGGAAAATCTGCTGCGTGGGGCCGCCGCCCTGTCTGCCCTGGCGGCATCGGCGCTCATCATGGCCGTCATGGGTTACAATCCCCTAGAGGTCTTCGGCAAGATTATCGGCGGCTCTCTGGGCACAGCCTACCGTTTCCGGGAGACGGTGAACAAGGCCATTCCCCTGGCCGTCCTTTCCCTGGGAACTGCCGTTGCCTTTAGGATGAAGTTCTGGAACATAGGTCAGGAGGGGCAGTTCTACCTCGGCGCCTATGGGGCCGCCCTGATTGCCTTTTCCTTTCCCGGGTTACCGGCGCCGGTATTGCTGCCATTCATGTTTGTTATTGGCTTTGTCTTCGGCGGGATCTGGGCCCTTATCCCCGCGGCGCTCAAAATTCGTTTTTCCACCAGCGAAACCCTGGTCACCCTAATGCTGAACTATATCGCCGTCAAGTGGATTTCCTTCCTCCAGTACGGTCCCTGGAAAGACCCCGCAGGAAAGGGATTCCCGAAAATTCCGCCTTTCAGCGCCAACGCGGTGCTTCCCGGCGTCTTAGGCATACACATCGGATGGATCATCACCCTTTGTCTGGCGGCCCTCCTGTACGTCCTTCTTAAGCGTACCAAACTCGGGTATGAGATTGACGTCATCGGCGAAAGTGAGGCGACTGCCCGTTACGCCGGCATGGGGGTCTACCGGATCACCGTCATTGCCATCCTGCTTTCCGGCGGGCTTTGCGGCATTGCCGGGATGATGCAGGCTTCCGCAGTCGAGCGGTCCCTGTCGGAACAGCTTTCCGGCGGGCTGGGCTTCACATCGGTGATAACCACCTGGATCGCCAGGCTCAACCCTTCGTCCATCATTCTGGTATCTTTTCTGTTTTCCATGCTGATTCAGGGGGGGACCTTCCTGCAAAGCAGCCTTCAAATCCCCGCGTCAATAGCGCAGGTACTCCAGGGGATTATCATCTTCTTTGTTCTGGGTTCTGAATTTTTTATCCGCTATCGTTTTGTCAGGACTTCAAAAAAGGCGGGGTAATGGCAAAAGATAAATTGATACAAGGAGACGTTTAATTGATCGCCTTTCTCGAAGCCTTAACCCTTTTTCTCCAGACTGCCGTGCAGATGGGGACTCACATCCTCTTTGCCGTCCTGGGGGGCATACTCTGTGAAAAAGCCGGCAACATGAACCTTGGCATTGAGGGGATGATGCTTCTGGGAGCGTCTGTGGGTTTTTCCGCCGCCCTTTCTACGGCAAACCCCTTTGCCGCGGTCTTCGCCGCCGGTTTTGCCGGCGCTGCGGGCGCCCTCATTTACGGCGTTATCACTATCACCTTCCGGGGCAATCAGGTGGTGACCGGTCTTATTCTTACGATTTTCGGTACGGGGGTTTCCGGCTTTCTGGGTAAAAACCTCTCGGGAAAGGCCCTCCCCGAACCGGTGGCCGGCGCTTTTGCGCCCCTATCGGTCCCTCTTCTTTCCCGTATCCCGATGGTGGGCCGAATCTTTTTTCAACAGAGTCCTTATGTGCTGGCGGGCATGGTCTTAGCGGCGTTCCTTTACATCTATTTCCGGTATACCCGGATGGGCCTTAACGTCCGCTCTGTAGGGGAAAACCCGGCAGTAGCCGACGCTTCGGGGATCCCGGTCATCCTATACAAATACATCCATGTCACCCTGGGCGGTTTCTTCTGCGGCATAGGCGGGGCCTACCTTTCCCTGGTCTTCGTGCCCCGATGGCAGGAAAACATCACCGCCGGAGCGGGCTGGATAGCGGTGGCCCTCATCATCTTTAGTACCTGGAACCCTCTGCGGGCGGTTTTCGCCGCCTACCTGTTCGGCGCTCTCAAAGGCGTGGGCTTTAAATTTCAGAATATAGACCTGAGTATTTTTGGCAGAAAAATCGTCTTTTATCCCCAGCTCCTGGATATGCTTCCCTATGTCGCCACTATTCTGGTGCTGCTTATCATTACCCGCCGGAAAAAGCAGGAATACCAGGCCCCGGCCGGTCTTGGTACGCCGTATTTCCGGGAAGAGCGGTAAGAGGACGACAGGGCGCAGCGT
>JAISOQ010000054.1 GCA_031275515.1 Treponema sp.
AAATCTGTTACATCAATAAACGAAGCAAATATTGAAGCCGAAATTAAGAAAAGAAGGGTAGGGTAAAGTTGTAATCAAAAGCAGGTAGAAAAAGAAAAAGATTTGTAAGTGGATTGCCCTCTTTAAAGGGGGCATCCTCAAGCCCCCGGCTATGCCGGTGGTCTTTGACTGATCCTAATAATCGGGGAAGTGAATCGCGTGATCCGCTTGACCCCGCAAAGAAGGAAGGATATAAAAAGCGGAGTGAGAAAGAACTGCCAAACAGTATTTTATTATCTGAACCGGATGATTTTGGGAAAGGATCGCCAGATAGATATTTGTCAAAAGCTCTCTGTGTCGATGGTGATGTTGTTGTATGGGGTCGCATGGTATCGTTCCTCTGTAGGCATAAGCCCATCGTGGGTAATACCTCCAGGGTAAAAGAAGGCGTGGCCCATCTTCCATCGGCGGCGAGGTAGAGGCGTCCGTATCCGGTTTTGTTGATGATTTTTCTGACAGCATTGACCACACACGGCTCGGAGATATTTTTCCGGGAGGCTTAACTTTACCGCCGAAAGCTCCCGTGCCACAGGTATCATCAACCTAAAGCTCGTGTCCGGCTTAGTCTATTATGACGAGAAATCGCCGGTTTATATTGATGAAGCCTACATAGCCGCCTATTTTGGCAGCTTTGACATTGAAGGAGGATTGCGTAAACTCATCTGGGGTAAAGCGGCCAGCATAGGCCCACTGGATGTTATCAACTTGATAAACCTCAAAATCGCCCGGCCCCTTATCCATGCTGCGCTGCGCTTAGCCCAATTCTCAATGATTGAAAGTGTTTTTGTCTCCAACTTCATGCCGGTGCGTTTTGCAGAAAGCGGACGATGGGCGCCATCGCAGTTCGCGACCTTGTGCGGGATATCAACCTGAATCTGCAATGCAACGAAACGATACGCCTCTTTGACAGCGAAGTAAGCGGCAATGTAATGTGGCAGTAGAACTATCCGGCGGTATCTTCGCGGGAACTGACAAAGGACTTTTCGGTCGGTTCCATGATAACAGCATTGTGAAGCCAGCGATCACATACAGGTTTTGAGTTTGAATGGGCAGGCGGCATTATTATTCGCAGACGCTTACGCTTGTCTTTCAATAGAGCCGGGTTCTATAATAATCTATCATGGAGGAGTTATGGGATACATAACAGGTTATATCGGAACCTATACTGAAGCGGCCTATCAGGGCCGGGGAAGAGGGATTTACGGGTTTACTTTTGATGATGAGCGGGGGACGATTGAGGACCTGCGGCTTGTTGCGGAAACGGTTAATCCTACCTATTTGACCCTGGGATCCGGTTTTTTGTACGCAGTAAACGAAACGCAAAACTTTGAGGGAAAGCCCTCTGGAGGGGTTTCCGCTTTTTCGATTGAGGCCGAAAAGAATTCCCTAAGGTTGATTAACCGGCAGTCTTCGGAGGGGAAGGACCCGTGCCATATTGCGCTAAACCAGGGGCAAACCCACGGGGTGGTTTCAAATTATTCCAGCGGAACCATCGCGGTACTGCCCATTGAACAGGGAGGCGGCCTTGGCCCGGCAGCGCAGGTCATTGCCTTGAGCGGCAGCGGGCCGAACCGGGAACGGCAGGAAGCCTCCCACGCACATTTCTTTATTTTCGACCGCCGGAACGCCTACGGGTTTGCCTGCGACCTCGGCGCCGACCGGGTGATGGCCTATTCCTATGATCCGGACAGGGCCGCTCCCCTTACGCCGGCGGCGTCTCCCTGGTTTTCCGTACATCCGGGAGCGGGGCCCCGGCATGGAGTGTTCGCCTCTGCCGCCGGAGACAGCGTGTACTACGGCATAAACGAGTTGGATTCCACTATGGATGTTCTGGCCTATAACGAGGGACGGGGAACTTTTAGCCGTCTGCAAACCATCGGCCTTCTGCCGCCGGGGGTTTCGATTGCCAATACCGGCGCGGCCATCAAAATAAGCCCCGGCGGGAATTTTGTGTACGCCTCGAATCGGGGTCATGACAGTATTACCGTCTTCAAGACCGATCCTTCGGGAACGGCGGTATACCTGGCTACAGTACCTTCGGGAGGGATGACTCCCCGGGACTTTGAAATCGATCCCTCAGGCCGCTTCCTTTTGGTTTGTAACCAGAATTCAGATAACCTGGGGATCTTTCGGATAGATCCCAAACGGGGACTGCTTACCCAGGAACGGGAATACTCCGCGCCGTCCCCGGTATGCCTCAAATTCCGCGCTCCCTGACGATATTACCGGAGCCGTCCCAGCACTAAGGCGGTCTTCCCGGAGACCCGGACGCTGCCCCCGGCCACGCGCTCCAGGGGGCTGATCCCCGCCCGTTCACCGTTGACCAGGACATCCCAATCCCCCGGAGGAATGGCGATGTCCTGAGCTTCGGCGCCGGCATTGAAGATCAGGACGAAACGGGAATAGCCGCCGCCGGGATCGTTCTCCAGGGTGTAGGCGATAACGGGAAGATCCCCCGGTTCGGGGGCGGGCAGGAACCGCAGCCGCTCCCGGATCTCCGCGGCAGTCCGCAGCCGGAAGGCTCCGTAAGTTTTCCGCAGGGCGATGAGTCCCCGGTAGTAATCGACCAGGGGCATAAAACGGGATTTCCGGTCCCAATCCAGCATATTGACCGCATCCGGGGCGTTATAGGAATTGTCGTTCCCCCCTTTGGTCCGGGCCATTTCCTCCCCGGCCTGAAAAAAAGGAATGCCCTGGCTGGTCAGTACAATCGCCGCGGCAAGCTTGTTCATTCTGATCAGTTCTTCTTCCCCAGCCCCAGGGCTGGCGGCGGCGAGTTTGTCCCAGAGGGTCAGGTTGTCGTGGGCGGAAACATAGCTTATGGCCTGCCCCGGAGCCTTGGCCCAAAAAGCATCCGAATAAGTGACCCGGCCAGGGTTGACCTGGGGATGTTCCGTTGCCCCCACAATGCCGAATTTTACGTCCTCTATGCGGAAATCCGGCTTTTTTGCCGTCCCGCCGGCGGCGGCGTTGTCGGTATATCCCCCGTTGACAAAGCCCCCCTGTTCGGCATAGAAAACGCTGCCTTTAATCCCGTCCCGTATGTCGTCGGAAAATACGGCGATTCTCTCGTCCAGGCGGGGAGCGTTGGCCTTTACCGCCCTCCGGGAGGGAAGCAGGGGCGAATCCTGGGCGATCCAGCCCTCGCCGTAAACGATGATGGAAGGATCGATCTTGTCCAGTTCCCGGCGGAGGGCGTTCATGGTATCAATGTCGTGAAGCCCCATTAAATCGAAGCGGAAGCCGTCGATCCGGTACTCCCGGGCCCAGTAAGTAACGCTGTCCAGGATGAATTTCCCCACCATAGGCCGTTCAGACGCCGTTTCGTTGCCGCAGGCGGAGCCGTCGGTATAGCGGCCCTGGGAATCGGTACGATAGTAGTAACCCGGAACCAGGGCGGAAAAGTTAGAGTCTTCCCCGCTATAGGTATGGTTGTAAACCACGTCCATGATGACCCCCAGGCCGTGGCGGTGCAGGGTTTGTATCAGTTCCTTGAATTCCCTGACCCGGACCGCGCCGTCAAAGGGATCCGTGGCATAGGACCCTTCCGGAGCGTTGTAATTTTGAGGATCGTAACCCCAGTTGAATTGGGGCCGGGACAGGCTGGCTTCGTCGATGGTCTTGAAATCAAAACTGGGGAGGAGATGGACGTGGGTTACCCCCAGCTCCCGGATGTGAGCCAAGCCGGTACTCAAGCCCTCGGCGTTTTTCGTATCAATTTCGGCCAGGCCCAAGAACTTACCCTGATGGACGATCCCCGACCGGGGATGCATGGAGAGGTCCCGGACATGAAGCTCGTAGATGATCGCATCGGCAGGCGCGGCCAGGGGAGGCCGGGGTTCTTCCCGGAATCCCGGCGGGTCCGTGGCCGCCAAATTGACCGCCATCCCCCGCAGGCCGTTTACCCCTACGGCCTTAGCATAAGGGTCCACCGCCCACTTTACCGTACCATCGGGAAATTCCACCTGGTAACGGTAATAGCGGCCCCGTAAATCCCCGGAGATCCGCGCCTGCCATACTCCGGTAGTAAGGTCCCGCTCCATCCGGTACATCCCCGGGCTTTCCGCATTTTGGCTGCCCGAATCGCCATCGCCGCCGCTGTCGTAAAGCGCCAGAAAAACAGCGGCGGCGGCAGGGGCCCATACTTGAAACCTGCTTTCTTGAAAGCCGCTTTCTTGAAAGCCGCTTTCCTGGGACCGGTACGTAAACCCCAAATCATCCCCAGGGTAGTAAAAACGGTCCAGGATACCCCGCATGGTGAGGGTTTTGTCCCTGTAAACGCCGCTTTCATCCCGGACCACATAGAATTTCCCCGGATCCGTGATGGGTTCCTCCAGTGTAATGACCACTTCCCGGCTGGTCTTGCCTTTGGCCGCCTTTCCCGCCAGTTTCCCGCCTTCTGCGTAAAGGGCAAAAACGCCATAATCTTCCGCCGGTTTGGGCAGAGTTACGGTAACGGTATCCGCGCTGTCCGCCACGGCAAAGGTAATGGGAGGCGGGGGAATGGCGGGTTTTTCCGTATAAACCGCCGGGTCATCCTGTACCAGCCAGACCTCGTCCGCGCCGGTAAACCGGTCCTGAGAGATGTCCTTTTCCGCCCAATCATTACCAGGTTCACTTCGCCTTACAATCATACCATACTCCTTAGTCAAATTGGCTTTT
>JAISOQ010000317.1 GCA_031275515.1 Treponema sp.
TCAGCGCGGGCGGGCTTTCCGGCAGCACCGGTAATACGGGCGGCGCGGCGGTGTATGTGAATTACAGCACCGACAATCCGGCAGGCCTAGGCCTGGAAAACGACGTGGAGGCCGATCACGACCTGACCAAAACCGCGGCTGATACCACCGAAAGCAGCCTTACCGCCAAAAACGGCTGGACTGATGAGTAAGGCCGGAGGGGTAACGCCCCGCCTCCGCCGGGTGAGCGGCGGAGACGGGGCGAAACAGCCGGGTCCCGGGCTCTCCCGGGGGAACCGGAGGCCCGCCGGGGCGCGTATGCTTATCTTCTCCATCTTTCCCCCTCCGGGAAATTGTGACGGCTTGGTATATCACGCCCTCCCTGCCCGGGGAAAAGTAAACGCCGATGCCCCGGGGGGTTTACCTCCCATGCATTTTACTGTAATTTTATAGTAATTCCTAAAGGATTTGACAGGAAAGCATAAATTAAGCTACTATAACACAAGATATCGGAATGAAAATTCTCTGCGTATCGGATCAGATAGATCCGCTGGTTTATTCTTCTACTATTAAAGACAGGTTCGCAGATGTTGACCTTGTTCTGAGCGCCGGGGATCTGCCCATGGACTATCTGGAATTCATCGTCTCTTCTCTCAACAAACCCCTTCTGTTTGTTTTCGGCAACCATAACCTGGAAGAATACCGTTATTATGCCGCCCACAGGGATATCGTGAACTGGGAAGAGCTGTTCCAGTCGCCCTGCACGTCAGGAGCCGTCCATGTAGGATTCAAGGTACACCGGGAAGGGGATCTTATCATAGCCGGGCTTGGAGGCTCCTTGAAATACAACCGGGGGGAAAATCAATATACCGATTTTCAGATGAACTGGGCGATACTCAAACTTATTCCCGCCATGCTGATAAACCGGATTTTCCGGGGGCGCTTCCTGGACATACTCCTGACCCATGCTTCACCCTTGGGAATTCACGATAAAAGCGATCTCTGCCACCGGGGTTTTAAGGCTTTTCTCTGGTTCATGAAGGTTTTTAAGCCTAAATACCTAATCCACGGTCATATTCATCTCTATGACCTTTCGGCTGTCCGTTCTACCAGATACCGGGATACCCTGGTGTTGAACGCCTATAGTCACTATGTCATTGATACGGGTAACAATACCGACCATACTATACCGGAGAAGCCCCATGCATGATCATACAAAAATACAGGCCTCGGATGATTTTAACCGGGCCAGGGGAAAGGCGATACTTTCCCAGATTCAGCATTTTCTGAATACCGACAGAAACAAGCTCCTTTCCTTATACGATGTTAAGGAAATCCTTAAACCCAAGAATGAAACCTACCAGGGTATGCAGATGGTGCCTATCAAGCTCATCGTAGGAAGCGAGGGCCGTTACCGGGACTTCAACAAATTTTTCCTTCCCAATGCGGATCATCTTAAAGCCCGGTGGACCCGGGTGGACGAGGCCCGGATCAAAGACATCATCCTGCCGCCTATTCAGCTCTACGAGATAGGCGGGGTCTACTTTGTCCGGGACGGGAATCACCGGGTTTCTGTAGCCGGAACCCAGGGGGCCGAAATCATCGATGCGGAGGTCACCAGTCTTTCCACGGAGATCTCCATTACCCCTTCCATGACCGCCGAAGATCTGCGTATAGCCGTCATTCAGTATGAAAAGAAGCTGTTCTACGAAAAGACCCGGTTCGGGGAGATTACCGGCTGCCAGGACCTGGATTTCAGTATTCCCGGCCAGTATGACACGATCTACAACCACATCCTGGGGCATAAATACTTCATGAACCAGAATATCACTAAGGAAATCCCCTTTGAAAAGGCGCTGATGTCCTGGTATACCCGGGTTTATGAGCCGATAATCGGCATCATCAGGAAAGAATGGCTGCTGGTTCAGTTTCCTGACCGGACGGCAAGCGATCTGTATGTATGGCTGGTGAAACACTGGGATTTTCTCAAGAAAAAATACGGAGTCCACTATTCCCTGTCCGACGCGGCCAGGGATTTCAGCGTTAAATATGGTCAGACCCGGGGAAAGATACTGCCTTTTCTGGCATCCCTCCTGAACCGTTTATTTAACCGGTCCCGGCATTTTAAGACGTAACTAAATTCAGGGCTTTAACTTAACCAAGAAGGAAGACAACTATGGCGATCTTATCCATCCAATCTCATGTTGTGTACGGACACGCGGGGAACAGCGCGGCGGTTTTTCCCCTTCAGCGCCTGGGCCGGGAAGTCTGGGCGATCAATACGGTGGAATTTTCCAATCATACAGGCTACGGCGCCTGGCGCGGCAGGGTCCTGGAAACGGACCTTGCGGGAGAACTGGTGGAAGGCATCGCCGACCGGGGGGTCCTCGGCCAATGCGAGGCGGTTCTTTCGGGCTATATGGGGGACGCCGCGGTGGGCCGGGCGGTATTGGACGCCGTAAGCCGGGTGCGCAAGGCCGCTCCTGGGGCCCTCTACTGCTGCGATCCGGTCATGGGCGATGTGGGGCGGGGGTTTTACGTTAAGCCCGGCATACCGGAGATCTTCAAGAACCAGGTGGTCCCCCTGGCGGACATCGTAACTCCCAATCAGTTCGAGCTTGAGGCCCTCACGGGGATCAGGACTGCGGAGATAGGGGAAGCCCGCAAGGCCGTTGATGCGCTCCACGCCCTGGGTCCCAAAGTGGCGCTGGTCACCAGCTACCGGGGAGACGACGCCCCGGAAAAGCACATCGACATGCTGGCTTCCGACGGCTCCTCGATTTACCGCATCCGTACCCCGGAACTCCCCTTCGGCGCGGGCATGGCCGGGTCCGGAGACGTTACCACCGCCATCTTCCTGTCCCGGTACCTGGAAACCCGGGACATCAAACACACCCTGGAGCTTACCGCGGCGTCCATCTTCGGCATCATGGAAGCCACGTACATGGCGGAAAGCCGGGAACTCCTCATCGTCCAGGCCCAGAACGAACTGGCAGCCCCTCATCTTACCTTTGAGGCGGTGAGGCTATAGTGGAAAACGGGCCCTACGGCCGTTTGAGGGAATTTATCGCCCCCGGAGCGGACCGTCTGGGCATCCTCATCTCCCTCCTTGAAGAAATCCGTCTGCCCCACAGGACAGCGGACATCGCGGGAAACCGCCACGTTTTTGTGTTTCCCCAGGGATACGAAACGGCGGGGCCGCCCAAACCGGTCCTGGTCGCCCATTATGACCGGGCGGCGGGCAGCCCCGGGGCCAACGACAACAGCGCCGCCGTCTTCATGCTGGCGGAAACGCTCAGGAAGCTCAGGGAAAAGGAGAACGGAAACTGGCTTGTCATTTTTACCGATAAGGAAGAGCTTTCACCGGGCGAAGGCATACGGCAGCAGGGTTCCTACACCCTGGCGCGATCTCTCCGGGACGCCGGGCTGGGGAAAAACCGTTTCTACATTTTTGACGCCTGCGGCGCGGGGGACACCCTCATCATTTCCACCACCGCAGACCACCTTATGAAGGACGAAGATGGTATGGGGATAGCCAGAACCCGGCAGCAGGTCCAATGGCTGCGGAATCACGCCCTGGAAACCTCCCGGTATCTTATCATGGAAAAAGTGCTTCTGGCCCCTACCCCTTTTTCGGACGACGTGGGCTTTCTCAGGGCCGGCATAGCCGCCCAAACCCTGACGGTACTTCCCAGCCCTGAGGCCGCCCGGCTTGCCGCCCTCAAGCACAAGAACGGCTTTGCAGAGGCCCTGGTAAGCCGGGAAGCGGCCCCTCCTTTCAGGCAGTTTATCCCCGAAACCTGGCGGACGCTTAACACCCCGGCGGACAGCATCTCCCGGCTTACGCCGGAAAACTTTATCCGTGTAGTACGGTTTGCCTGCGAGTTATGCAGGGAGTAAGGCCTCCCCTATACTCCCAGGATGGCGCTGTAGGCGTCCAGGGCAGGATCCCCGGAACCGCCCCCTGATTTAGCGGCCAAAACCTTCTTCGTCAGAACTTTACCCAGCTGGACCCCTTCCTGATCAAAGCTGTTGAGGTTCCACACAAAACCCTGGAACATGACCTTGTTCTCGAAGTGGGCCAGAAGCGCCCCCAGGGCCGCGGGGGTAAGCCGCCTGCCGTAGATGAGGCTTGAAGGACGCCCGCCGGGGAATTCTTTGGTCTTGTCCCCGCCGCCTGAAGCCTGCCCTGGGATATGCCCTGGGGTATGCCCCTTGGCAAAAGCCACGATCTGGGCTGCAAGGTTGGCCTTGAGTTTGGTCTGGCTTGTCGAGCCGTCCACTTCCACATCGTCCCCCCGCTGGCTTTCGGCGAATCCCACAAACTGAAGAGGCACGGGGTCGGTACCCTGGTGGAGCAGCTGGTAGAAGGAGTGCTGACCGTTGGTTCCCGGCTCGCCGAAGACCACCGGGCCGGTGGAATACGGGAGGGGGCTGCCGTTCCGGTTGACCCGCTTGCCGTTGGATTCCATGTCAAGCTGCTGGAGATGGGCAGGGAACCGGGAGAGGGCCTGACTGTAGGGCAGGATGGCCGTATAGGGATACCCAAGAAAGTTCCGCTCCCACACGCCGATAAGGGCGTCCAGGAGGGCGGCGTTGGCGGAAAGGTCCGGCTTTAGGGCCAGGGCATCCGCCTCGTGAGCGCCTGCAAGGACTTCTTTGAAGACTTCAGGCCCAAAGGCCAGGGAGAGGACCACGCCGCCTACCGCGGAAGTGGAGGAATAACGTCCGCCTATGAAATCGTCAATATAAAAGGAATCGAGATAGGCCGGATTATGGGCCAAGGGGCTGGTCTCACTGGTGACAGCCGCCATGTGCCTGCCGGGATCGAGGCCCGCTTTTTTCAGCTTATCCTTCACAAAGAGTTCGTTTGCCAGGGTTTCCTGGGTGACGCCGCTCTTGGAGACCAGGACAAACAGCGTCTCATCCAGGGGAACCGAGGCCGTCACCTGGGAGGCGTCGTCGGGGTCTACGTTGGAAATGAAGGCCGCCCGGAGCCGGCGCTTCCCTTCTTTGGCGGCCCAGTTCTCCAGGGCCAGGCAGAGGGCCCGGGGCCCCAGGTCGGAACCGCCTATGCCTATCTGCACCACCGTGGAAAAAGTTTTGCCCTCAGAAGGGCGGATTTTCCCTGAGCGGACCGCCTCGGCAAAGGCGGAAAACCGGGCCAGTTCTTCCTGATAAAAAGCGCCTAAATCCCTGCCCTCATGGATTACCTGCTTACCGAGCTGTCCCCGCAGAAGGTGATGCAGGACCCGCCGTTTTTCCCCGGTGTTGATGATTTCCCCATCCAGAAGAGCCTGGTACTTGGCGATAAGCTCCTGCTCTTCGGCCAGGGCGCTCAGGGCGTCCAGCACCGCCTGGTCTACCCGCTTGGCCGCCCAAGAATAGGTAAGCCCCCCCGCCATAGGAACCAGGCTGTTTTTAATCCGCCCGGCAGTCAAAAGAGCGGTAAAATCAAACCCTTCCGCCGCCTGAACTAAACCCGCAAGCTTTTTATACGCCGCCGTTTTATCAAAATCAATAAACTGCATCCTGAGTATTCTCCCTTATCTTTATTGAGAGCCGCTAATCCCCCAGCGGGGTCAGCCTCTCCCGGACATTCGGAACGATTAATCTTCGAGATCCGGAATGCTTTCTTTCATCCGGTTCATAAAATCTTCACCGGTAAAACCTTCCCTAAGGCACACAAAAACGACGTTGTCCCTGCCGGCAATCGTTCCCAGTACGTCGTCCAGGCCCAGGTTATCCACCGCCAGGGCTACTAAATCGGAATGACCGGAATAGGTCTTGATAACCACCATGTTCCCGGACCAATCAATGGAAATATACCCCCGCAGGAAGTCATGAATGTAGGTACGCTCGGATTCCTGCCGCTCGTCATCCCCGGGAAGGGAATACACGTATCCCTTATGACCGTCTGAAATCTTTCCCACTTTGAGAAGTTTCAGGTCCCGGGACAAGGTAGCCTGGGTTACGACAAAACCTTCTGTTTGGAGGTGTCCCAGCAGGGCTTCCTGGGATTCAATACGGTAAGTCTTTATAAATTTACGGACGGCTTTTAACCGCGCCAGCCGCTCTTTCAACCAATGCTCCGAATATTTATTCTTGAGATTGCAGAGACTGTCCCAAAACTAATTGACTGTGCGCTGACGCGCGGGGTTTTGGGAAAGTCTCTGTATAAATATACATAAAAAGGGGGAGGTTTGCAAGCTCGCTTTCCAAAGCCAATCACAAAACACCTTTAAAATACTCCTGTTTTTCATAAGAATCTGCTGTTATGTTCCCTTTGTTTTTTACCGATACTTAGTAAAGAGGTTTTTTTTGGGTATTCGGTTTACAGGACTATCTGGGAATCAAACAGAAATCGCATTAGGGCCAGATGTAATGGAAGATGTTGCTATTCCCCCTGTTTCAACGGTAATGCCGGAAAACAGGGATGACGGACATATAACGGTCACATTCTCTGAGAATGATATCGAAGCCCGGGCTGATTTTTTTCCCCCCTTCGGGCAGGGAGCGCCGATTTCAGATGAGTACATCGCTACTCTCCTTGAAAAGCTCAACATCGTCCACGGGGTAAAATGGGACGCCATCAGGGAGGCTTCGACGGCCTGTAACCTCAACAAACGGGTGGTCAAAAACATTCTTATCGCCCAGGGGAATGTTCCGGTAAACGAGGTGAGCGAATATTTCGCCCGGAACCCCCATCTTGCGGTATCCAACGTCCCGCCGGACAACCATGCTCAGGGCCGGCGCCGGAACGCCCGGGTGGATTACCGGGAATATTCTCCCTTTATCATCGTCAAGCAGAATCAGGTGCTGGCAAAGCTCCGGCCCCGGAAAGTAGGCCAGGACGGAAAGAACGTTCATGGCGCTATGGTTCCCTACAAAGTTATCAAGCCGGAAGGAGTTGAGGCGGGGGAAAACACCCGGTTTGATGGGAAATTTCTCATTGCCGAAATCAACGGGCAGCTTGTACAAGTCAACAGGGTGATGAATGTCCGGGATTCTCTGGTCATCAAGGGGGCCGTAGATTATGCCACGGGAAACATCGTGTTCCCCGGAGACGTGATCATAGACGGCCCGGTTTGCGACGGGTTCAAAATTTATGCCGGGGGATCGGTGACCATCAAGCAGACCTTCGATGTCACGGATGTGATCACCAAAGCGGACCTCAACGTGGCGGGGGGCATCATAGGCCGGGGCCGGGCGCTTGTGAAGGCGGGGGGAAACCTCAAAACCAAATTTATTGATAACTGCCGGGTAGCCTGCCGGAACTCCATATTCGTTGACAAGGAGATCCTCAATTCCAGGGTATTCACGATGAATACCCTGGAAATGGGAGAAAAAAGCGTCATTCTGGGAAGCGATGTTTACGCCATCCACGGGATTAAGGCGGGGAACATCGGCACAAGATCCGGAAAGCCCTCTCAGATCCACTGCGGCGTTGACTTTACCCTTCAACAGGAAAAGGAAAAATCCAACAACCAGATGCACATGCTGGCGGCAAAATTGGGGAAACTCCGGGAACTCATGGATGCGCCTGCGGCGGCAGGGGAAAGCCCGGAGCGGCGGATAAAAATGGAACAGCTTCGATGCCGCCTGGAAGAAGAGCGGGAAAAAGTTTCCCGGCGCATCTCCGAGATTACAGCCGCCATTACCAGTGACGAAAACGCCGCAGTAGAGGTAAACGGAGAGATAGCCCCGGGAACCCTCATCGAGATATGCCAGATCGCCCTCTTCGTCACCGAACCCCTCAGAAAGGTCAGGATCTGCCTGGATAAGAGCCAGGGTAAACTGGTCAGCAGGAGCCTGTAGTTCAGACGCCC
>JAISOQ010000322.1 GCA_031275515.1 Treponema sp.
GGGCCCATTACGGCCCGGCCACCAGCACGCCGGTATTTGTAGAAGAACACAAATGGGTCATGGGGCCGGAAGATGCGATATGGCGTCCGTGAGAGGTTTCGTTCATCCGGGGCGCTTCAAGTGAGGAAGGGGGCAGCCGCCCCCTGCGGGCGCATCAGTGATGCGCCCGACCCCCACTACGGGGGCGCCCCCCCCGTAACCCCCCCCGGCGGGGGGGTTAGGGGGGCGGAGCCCCGGTAGTGGGTGTAGGGCGAATCCATGATGCGCCCGCTGGGGGCGGCTGCCCCCTTCCTCCCTTGAAGCGCCCTGGATGAACGAAACCTCTCACGGACGCCATATCGCATCTTCCGGCCCCATGACCCATTTGTGTTCTTCTACAAATACCGGCGTGCTGGTGGCCGGGCCGTAATGGGCCCCGTCTATATGCCGGATCACCCACAAGTACCACATGGCGTATCCCGGGGCGGTTACCTGGGGATGAACCTCGCCGTCCCGAATCAGGATGGTGTCCTTGTCCCGGATAATATAGGGAGTATCCCCAATGGCGGTAAGGCCGAAACCCTGAGACGGCAGGAAGCGGTAGTGGTAGATTTCCGGCTGGGGGTGGTGATGGGGGGGATAGCTCGACCACTTGCCCGGCACCCCTATCACCTCTCCTATGACCAGGTTGGACTCTGGCCTGTTGGTATCGTCAAAGATGGTCCTGACGACCCGGGTGGAGGTTTCCCGCATGGTTCCCTTGCCCCGGAGTTCGTTCCGGCAATCTTCGGGGCTGTAGAGCCTGGCCTCGAAGGACTTGGCATTGTCCGTGGCGCAATAGTAGAACTCCGCCCCTTCCGGTCCCGCCTTGATGCTGACCGCATATTTGGCGGGGGCCGAAAAGCACCAGGGGGAATTGTCGAAAAGGCTGGACCGGGCAATTTCCCGTTTCCCTTCTTCCCAGGTTATCTCCGCCTTTCCCCCCGCAAGGAGCCAAACCCGCTCGTCGGTTTCCGAACTGTTCGCGCAGCTTTCACCTGGGGCAAGGACAAGCGCGCCGAAATCCATGAGCATATCCGCAGCCGCCCCGCTCCGGGGAACGAGGGCGGTATATCCCTTATTAAAGGGCGGTTTATGATGAAACTGCATAAAGTCTCCTAATACTGATCCCGAATCTCTTGCAGAGTAACGGGCCGTTTTTCTTTTAGCGATTTGGCCGCCGCCAAAGCCGCGTACATGTTTTCCAGGCCGTCTTCCCCGGTTACCGGCGCCGGCTTCTTGTCCAGCGCCGCATCGACGAAGGCGGTCATCTCGTTGATAAAGGCGTCCCTGTAGCGTTCCAGGAAGAAGTAGAGGGGTTTTTCGCCTGAAACGCCCTTTTCATTGGAAAGTTTGACAGTGCTGGGCAGGTCGTTTTCCGCCGCCGCCGCGCCCCTGGAACCGAAGACCTCCACCCGCTGATCGTAGCCGTACACCGCCTTCCGGGAGTTGTCTATGACGCCGATGGCGCCGTTGTCAAACTTCAGGCTGACCAGGGCGGTGTCCACATCCCCGGCCTTGCCGATCTCCGGGTCCGCCAGTACCGCGCCGCAGGCGTAAACCTCGGCGATATTGCTCCCGGCCTGGAAGCGGGCCATGTCAAAGTCGTGGATCATCATGTCGATGAAGATGCCCCCGGAAACCGCT
The DNA here is from genome assembly GCA_031275515.1 of Treponema sp. Classification (GTDB taxonomy): domain Bacteria; phylum Spirochaetota; class Spirochaetia; order Treponematales; family Breznakiellaceae; genus JAIRLK01. Next base: position 1,666 of record JAISOQ010000322.1, read on the forward strand.
ACATAGGCGGGCGGCGGCGGGGCGGGGTCGCGGGAAGTGATCTTTACGATATGGACGCTCCCTATTTCCCCTGCCAGGGTAAGTTCCCGGATATGGGCGAAATTATGATCGAACCGGCGGTTAAAGCCGATTTGCAGGGTTACTCCCCCCTGTTTGGCCGCTTCCAGGGCGGCCTTTACTTTTGGGACGCTCAGGTCTATGGGCTTCTCGCAAAAGATGTGTTTCCCCGCCCTGGCCGCGGCAATGATCAGGTCCGCGTGGGTATCGGTGGAGCTGCAAATTACAACCCCTTGTATGGCGGGATCCTTCAATAAATCCTCCGGGTCTTTGGATACGAGCCTCACGCCCAGCCCTTTGGCCCAGGCCTCCTGCTCCCCGGTCAGCTTGATATCCGCAATCCCTTCAAGCCGGGCCTGGGGGATGAAACGGGCGATGTTTTCCCCGTGAATCCTGCCGATACGTCCGGCCCCGATAACCCCAATTCGCAGCGCTTCCGGCATCGCGACCTCCTGTGAATCCGTCGTATAAAAAAGGACTATCCGTCCTTTTTACTATATGAAAACGTTTTTAGTCCTTACATTATTCTAGTGCCGCTTTGCTGTTTTGTAAAGAACTTTTTAAAAAATCCCGGGAGAAAACCGCAGACACAGCAAAAATTATAATTTGTTGTATTATAACTATTTATGGAAAATTTCGGGGAAATTTAGAGAATTTTTAAATTTTTGTTGACAAAGAAAAGAAGGGAGTAGAGACTGTATAGAAAACGTTTGCATAAACACATGCAGAAATGAACTGCGGCCCGGCGCAGGAGTAAAAGGAACGGTCTCTTGTTCCTGCGCCGGGCCTGAGGAGGGCTATGTGGCACAGGGTGTTTTATTACATCTGGAAAATATTACAAAGCGATTTCCCGGGGTGCTTGCGCTGGATAAAGTAAACCTCGAAATACGCGCCGGGGAAGTCCACGGTTTGGTCGGGGAAAACGGCGCGGGCAAATCGACAATCATCAAAACGATCACCGGCGCTCACCGGCCCGATGAGGGGAATATTTATTTTCGCGGGGAAAAGCTTGAAACCATCACCCCTCATTATTCGATGTCCCTGGGCATTGCCTGTATCTATCAGGAATTGAACCAGGTGCCCCACATGACGGTGGCGGAGAATATCTATCTGGGCAGGGAAAAGCTCAAGGTAAAGCCCCTGGGCATCCTGAACCGGGAAAAAATGAAGGAGAATTCCCGCAGCGTCCTCGCCTCATTGGGACTGGACATCGATCCCCAGGTCAATGCCGGCGCCCTGGGGGTAGGCAAGCAGCAAATGATCGAAATCGCCCGGGCCGTTCAATCAGACGCCAGGCTCATCATCATGGACGAGCCTACGGCCAGCCTGAGCGCCAAAGAGTCGGAAGAGCTTCTGCGGATCATCCATTACCTCAAAGGAAAGGGGGTGGCTATTATCTACATCTCCCACCGGCTGGATGAGGTTAAGGCTGTCTGCGAGCGTATCACGGTCCTGCGAGACGGCAGGACCATAGAAACCGTTGACGCCAAGGACCTCTCTATCGACGATATGGTTAAGAAGATGGTGGGCCGGGACATTACCCATAAATACCCCAAAGTAAAGACGCCCCCGGGAAAGGAAATGCTCAGGGTGGAAAGGCTTACCAGGAAGGGGGTCTTTAAGAACGTAACCTTTACGGTCCGCGCCGGGGAGGTTGTCGGAATGGCGGGACTGGTCGGCGCGGGACGGACGGAAGTGGTCAGGGCCATTACCGGGGCGGATCCGCTGGATTCGGGCAGTATTTTTGTCGAAGGCAGGGAAGTGCGCATCCGCAATCCCCGGGATTCGATTAAAGCGGGCATAGCCTTTCTTACGGAAGACCGCAAGGGCCAGGGCCTCATACTCATCCAGGACATTGAATTCAATTCGACGATAGTGAATCTGAAGAACTATGCCGGAAATTTTTTCCTGAAGCTTGGACGGGCCAGGACGGACGCCGAGCGGATGGTACAGGAACTGCGCACCCGTACTCCCGGCGTGGATGTGCCCGCAGGAAACCTGAGCGGCGGGAACCAGCAGAAGGTGGTTATCGCCAAATGGCTCCTTACAAAATCGAAGATATTCATTATTGACGAGCCTACCCGGGGCATAGACGTGGGCGCCAAGGTTGAAGTCTACAATCTTATCAACCAACTGGTGCAGAACGGGGCGGCGGTGATAATGATCAGCTCCGAAATGGACGAGTGTATCGGCATGTCCGACAGGATCATTGTCATGCACGAAGGGAATATAACGGCGGAGCTTGCGGGCAGCAAGATCTCAAATGAAAATGTGATGTATGCCGCATCAGGTATAGCGGTTAACTAGATTTTAAAGCAAGAGGAGATGGAAATGACTGATGTTCAAACGGCGTCCCGGCCAAAAGCGGGCGTCCAATCATTTGGAGAAAAAATCAAAAAAAACTTGTACAGTTTTGGCATTCTTTTAAGTTTACTCATTCTTTGTTTGATCCTGACGATCCTGTCGCCCCGGTTCCTGACCGTTGACAATCTGATGAACGTTGCGTCCCAGGCGTCGGTAAACGCGATCGTTTCTATCGGCCTGTTCCTGGCGATACTGACTTCCGGTATCGACCTTTCGGTTGGGTCGATTCTCGCCCTTTCCACTATGGGCATGGGTATCCTGGCGGTAAAGCTCGGCCTGAATCCGATCTTTTCCCTGGTCATGTGCCTGGGTTTTGGCACGCTGCTCGGCCTGATAAACGGCCTGATGCTTACCAAACTGCATCTTCCCCATCCCTTTATCTCGACTATGGGTATGAAGCAGATGGCCCGGGGCATTGCCCTGGCAATCACCGCCGCCCAGCCCATAAGCGGCTTCCACCCATCGATTACCTTTTTCGGCAGCTCCCGGATCGGTTCGATTCCCATTTCCTTCTTCCTGGTAGCGATTCTGTATATAGGCATGTACCTGTTCCTGAGCCGCACGACTACCGGGCGGTACATTTATGCTGTGGGGGGCAACAAGGAAGCGAGCCGCCTTTCGGGGATCAACGTAAGCGGCATCCTGAACCTGGTGTACACCATCAGCGGTTTTATGGCGGCCCTGGCAGGGATTGTGCTGGTCGGGCGGGTTGACTCTGCGTACCCCCTGGCGGGTACCGACTACGAATCCGACGCCATTGCCGCGGTTATCATAGGCGGCGCGAGTTTCTTCGGCGGCGTGGGAAAAATCGGCAACACCATAGTCGGCGTTCTCATCATTGCGGTATTGAGGAACGGCCTCAATCTGCTCAATGTCAATTCCGCGCTTCAAACCTTTACCATAGGCGCGGTTATCATCGTGGCAGTCTTCATTGACGTGCTGCGTCAGCAGGTAATGAAAGCCAAATAAGGCTTTTAATATAAATCATTCCGGAGGTAGGAAATGAAAACAAAAAAAACAGGCATGACGATATGCCTGACGATAACAGTATGTCTGTTATTGATGGCTGCATCCTGTAACCGCCAAAGCGGCGCC
>JAISOQ010000003.1 GCA_031275515.1 Treponema sp.
GAAGATAGATGAATTTCATCAGATGAATGAGTCTCTTCAAATAAAGAACTCCGGCAGCGGAGCCCTTTGTCCTTCCGGAAATGGCCGGGGGGGGGGGGGGGGGGGGCGGCCCCGCCCCCCCCCCCCCGCCCCGCGCGCCGGGGGCCCCGGCCGGCGGGGGCCCCCCCCCCCCCCCCCCCCCCCCCCCCCCCCAGCCCATTTCCGGAATTACAAAGGGCTCCGCTGCCGGAGTTCTTTATTTGAAGAGACTCATTCATCTGATGAAATTCATCTATCTTCCGGTTAGACAATTAGAAAACCCCTCCAAAAATAGACTCAAGAAATTATAGTTGTCATTATATTATATAACCGCAAAAACTGTCAATGCTGAATATTACCCTTTTCAACATTATTTAGCGTCTGTCCACAAAGCCGGTTACTTTGCGGACAGACGGCATTATCCAGGGAGAGGCCCTCGTTGACGCACCAGAGCAGAGGCGCCTGTCCGTGGTAATCCCCGGTAATACGCGGACGGTCGTAATAAAACTGCTTGCTGCCACTCTTGGGGGTCCCGGCGCAGACTTCCCTTAGGTCGCCGGTATCTTCGATACAGGAATAAAGGCCCTTCCAGGCCCTTTCCACTACCGGACGGTAGACGCCGGCGGGGATCCAGCCCCTTTTAAGCCCCGTAAGCAAGGCAAAAGTGAACATGGCGGTACAGGAAGTCTCGTTCCAGAATCCGGGTTCATCAATAAGCTGTTTCCACAGACCTTCGGGCCCCTGATGGTTTCCCAAACTTTCCGCCATTAAGCGGTAGCTCTGCATTATCCGGGAAAAATCGGGGTTATCCCGGGGCAGGATCTTCAGAAGCTCCGCCATACCGGCGGCCATCCAGCCGTTGGCCCGGCCCCACAGAAAAGGCGCGTCGGGAGCATGATAAAAAAGACCGTCAGGCCGTTGCAGCCTGTCCAGATACAACACCATCTCTCTGGCAGTCCGGTCGAGGTACTTCCGGTCTCCGGTTACCTTGAAGGCATGGGACTGGACAATGGCGATCATATACATATCGTCCATCCAGAGCCGGGTCTGCCAGGAATAGCCCCGGCGCAGCCATTCCCGCTGTTCTTCCGTCAAATCGGCGGCATTATCGCCGCCGCCGGCGGAGGGGACCGGATCCCACTGGGTATCCGCATAGGGCATACCCAGCGCCCGGTAGCGTTCTTCGCCGGTTAACCGGTAGAACTCCAGGGGCAGGCAGCCGAACATATTAAAATCCACATGGTTCTTCGCCGGAAGGTACTGCCTTTCCTCACTACAAAGAAGATCGAATTTCTTCCGTAAGGAAGAAAACAGGGATTTGTCCCCGGTAAGCTCCGCATACTGAAGCGCCCCATACCAGGTAAAAGTTTCGGCGTAATGGATCGTATTATTGTAAAAAAGGTGCGGAGTTTCCAGAAACCGGCAGGCGGCTTTCTTGCCTGCTTCCAGCACATTCGGCAGCATAATTCCTCCTTTTTCGGGAATTACAAAAAAGGGCTGTCCTGCCGGAATTCTTTATTTGATGAAATCCATCCATAACTTCCGGTTAGACAATCAGAAAACCCCTCCAAAAACGTACTCAATGAATTGTAACGGTGATTATATTATGTAACCCTAAAAGCTGTCAATGCTGAATATTACCCCTTTCAACGTTACTCCAATGGCCTTGAGGCGGATGGGTAAATATGACAGGATTAGTAATATAGATGTTTATTCCTTTATTTTATCCTGCGCCGGGGGAAGGCATAAAAAAATGTTATTTCTTCGGCAATTTGTAATAATTATATGCATTTTATACATTGTATAAGTTAGGATGAATCCTAGTATGAGAGCCTGTCCGCAGAGCAGCCGGTTTTATGTACAGACACCAAATAATGTTGAAAAAAGTAATATTCACTATTGACAGCTTTTACGATTACATAATATAATGGCAACTATAATTCATTGAGTGTGTTTTTGGAGGGTTTTCTGATTGTCTAACCGGAAAATGGATGAATTTCATCAGATGAGTGAGTTTCTTCAAATAAAGAATTCCGGTAAAGCCGCCCTTTGTAATTCCAGAAGTAGTCTACCCCCCCCCCCCCCCCCATTCAGCATCGCTATATAACAGGAACGTTCCAGATCTTCTTCTGCTGATCTCCGTTATTCTTGGGTTACGATCTCCGCAAAAGCCGAACGGGAAAGGTACGCCGAAATTTAGTTGCTGCCTCTCTGCGGCGCGGGCAGTCATACTGTCAAAGAACCCGCCGGGCATTGGGGAGATCAAGAGGCGGGGAATATTTCTTCTATGCCGGTTGAGGAATCTACCGGAACCCAGAGGCCCGCCGATCACGCCCAGGCCCGGTAACTCCTTCCTTGGGGGTCTTGCCGCGGACACAACAACATATACCTCAATTTCGATAATCACAGGCGGCGCTGATCTAAAGGTTGATACGAGAATTTTTCCCAAAACGTATGCATTAGCGCACATTTTGGGACAGGATCACTGGATAAAATTTATTAGGAGGGACCATGATTAACAAACCAAAAAATCAGGGACTGACGTATTTTACACGCCATTGGATGCTCTATGCCATGCTGCTATTGCCTATGGCCTTTTTTATCCTGTTCCGTTATATCCCAATGACGAACATAGTGATTGCATTTAAAGACTACAATATGTTCAAGGGCGTTTGGACATCCGGCTGGGTTGGTTTTAAATGGTTCAACCAGGCCTTCGGCTCTCCCGATTTTTACAACGCCCTGCGGAATACCATTGTGCTTAACCTGCTGGACCTTATTGTGGGGTTTCCCGCTCCGGTTATTCTTGCCATTTTGCTTAATGAGTTGAGGTTTCCTCTGTACAAGCGGTTTACCCAAACCGTCGTATATCTGCCGCACTTCCTGTCATGGATCATCATTTCCGGTATCGCGGCAAAGCTCCTTGCCCCGGGCGCCGGAATCGTGAATATCGCCCTGGGGAAAATAGGCGTTGGTCCCATTGATTTTCTGATGAAGCCGGGCCTGTGGATAGGCACGTATATAACCTTTGGCATTTGGAAAGAGGTCGGCTGGGGAACGATAATCTACCTTGCGGCCATAACGGGCATAAATCCGGAGTTGTATGAGGCCGCCGAGGTGGATGGGGCGGGGCGTTTTCGTCAGATTTGGCATGTCACGCTTCCGGGAATCCGCTCTACTGTGGTGGTCCTCCTCATCATGAACCTGGGACGTATTCTCGGCAGTGAGTTCGACCGGCCCTACACTATGGGGAACAGCCTGGTTGTTTCAGTGGCCGACGTCATCAGTACGATGGTATACCGGGTCGGTATCCGTTCTTTCCAATTCTCGTACACAGCGGCCATAGGTCTTTTCCAGTCTGTGGTCTGCGTGGTTTTCCTGCTCGCCGCCAATGCTCTTGCAAAGAAATTCGGCGAACGCGGTATCTGGTAAGGAGTCCTGAATGGTTTTTTCAAAACAATCAAAAATTATTGATTTGATTATTGCCGGAGTGTGCCTGCTGGTCATTTTAATCTGCCTTTTGCCGATACTGCATATTTTCGCCCAGTCTTTAAGCTCACCCCTTTCCATTGTAAACCGGCGGGTAAATTTTGTTCCGGTGGAACTTACCCTTGAATCCTATCAATATGTTTTTGGGGATCCGGCTTTTTCCCGGTCTATGATATGGACTGCCGTTTTAACGGTCATCTGTACGCTGTTTTCCCTGTTTATGACCATCCTCTGCGCGTATCCCCTGATATACAACACCCTAAAAGGGAAAGGAATCGTCAACATCCTGATTATCTTTACCATGTATTTCAGCGCCGGCACTATACCGAATTATATCCTGATGAAGGATTTTGGGCTGCTGAACAACCCTTTGGTACTGATAATCCCCAACTGCCTTTCGGTGTTTAACATGATCATCCTCCGGAGTTTCTTCTACAGCGTCCCTGAAAGTCTGCGGGAATCCGCGGAACTTGACGGCGCCAATCCCTTTACGGTGCTTATTCACATTTACCTGCCCCTTTCCGCCCCGGTATTGGCCACCCTCGCGCTGTTTTACGCGGTAGGCCGGTGGAACGGTTTTTCCGATGCCCTGCTCTACCTTACCAAACCGGATTTTGCTCCCATACAGCTCAAACTTTACCAGATTATCAACAATCTTTCCTCAATAGAAATTGCTACTCAGGAAGGTATCGCCGGAGGTGTACCGCTGGCAAGCGAGGGTATGAAAGCCGCCGCAGTCATGATAGCGACGATACCGATTGTACTTGTTTATCCTTGGCTTCAACGTTACTTCATTAAAGGCGTAACGATTGGAGCCGTAAAAGGCTGACAGCTGACTAAAATATAGAAGGAGACGTAAAGATGAAGAAGAAAAATGCTTACTTTCGGTGTTTTACAGCCCTGGTATGCACGGCGGCGGCATTGCTCTTTGCTGGTTGCAGCAAGAAAGCGGATGCGGCGGATAGCAAAGAAACGGTCGAAATAACTGTCGAAGTATTTGATCGCGGCACGGACGGCGGCAAGTCGGATCCCGCAAAGAACAACTGGACAGACTGGATACAAAAAAAGCTCCTTGAAGATGAAAATATCAAGGTAACCTTTGTTCCGGTCTCCAGGTGGGAAGAAACCCCCGCCCTTACCAACCTTATGGCCGCCGGTACGGCCCCGGATGTCTGCTATACGTACTCAGCGGAACTGATAACGATGTACAGTGAACTGGGGGGACTCTTCAACATGGCCCCTTACATTGATACCACCCTGAAAGACCTTAAAGCCTTTCTCGGCCCCGATGCGGCCCTGCCGGGCAGGGATATGATAACCCGGAGCCGGAACAGCGAGACAGGGGCGGTTTACTCAATACCAGCCCGGCGTATGAATACCGCCCGTCTTAATCTTTTTATCCGGAAGGATTGGCTGGATAAACTGGGCCTGCCGCTTCCAAAGACGCCGGAAGAATACTACCAGGCCCTTGCGGCGTTCAAGGAACAAGATCCCGGCAATATCGGTAAAGACAAAGTGATTCCGTTCTCGATGACCCGGGATACCCGCTGGACAGCCGGAGCCATCCTTGAGGCCTTTATTGACCCTGGATTGAGCGTTAAGGATCGTTGGGTCTATACGGTTATTGATCGCTATTTTTTTCTTCCCGGCTATAAAGAAGGCGTCCGTTTCCTCAACAAAATGTACAACGCGGGTCTTGTGGACCGGGACTTCGTGCTTCACAAGAGCGATCCCGAACTGTTCGACCTCGTAAAAACCGGCGTGGTAGGTTCCCTTTGCCATAACTGGGATCAGATCTACCGTGAAGATGTCGGAGCCCTTGCGGATCTGCAAAAAAACGTGCCCGGCGCGAATTTGGCGCCTGTTGACTGTATGACAAGTTCCGACAGCATAACCAGAAAGATTTCTTACGACCCCGCGGGATTGAATTTTTTTATCCCCGCCTCCGCAAAAAATCCTGATGCCGCAATGCGGTATCTTAACTGGCTTGCCCGGTTTGAAAACTACAACTTCCTTCAAATTGGGCCGGAAGGGACCACCCACGATGTTGTAGACGGTATTCCCAAGCTCAAGAGCGCGGCGGGACTGTGGATTCAGAACAGTTCCCAAAATCTTGATTATACCATCCCCATAAACGGCCTTGATCTGGGTGATCCTGAACTCAACGCCAAGGTATTGGCCAACGGTTATCCCTGGCCTGCGGATATCATTGCAAACGCCTATACTATTGCCATGACCAATGCAAAGCCCGGACCGGTTGTTCCGGTGAGCCTTACTGCCGCCGGTCCGGTCATGCAGACGCTGGTGGATAAGAGCGATAATCTTGCCGCCGGGGCTATTACGGCCAGAGCTGCGGACTTTGACAAGGTATGGGATACGGGCATTGCGGACTTGCTTGCCTCCGGCGCCCAGGCCGTTATAGATGAACGGGCCGCAAAGTTTATTGAGCCTTAATCGTTAATTTACCTGCTGCCGCCGCAGGGCCCGTTCCGCCAGGTTCAGGTCCGCGGCGAGCTGACGGTTCCCGGGAAACTCCGCCAGAGCTGTCCTGATGAATTCCCGGGCCCGTTCGTATTCCCGGCTGTTGAAGAGGCTGGCAAAGCTGTTGTGCAGGTCCGCCACCCGGTTGGAGCGGTGGACTTTCAGGGCATCTTCCAGGCCGGGATTTTTGCCGTACCGGGCTATGGCCGCCTCAGTGTAGGCGATAGCCGCCGGGGGGCCCTGTTCGGAGGCGATACGTTCCCCTTCCTGTATCAGGATAAAATTCCGCATTTCCATAGCCCGGTCTGCCGAAAGGGTTAACTGGTTTTCGGCGGCGGTGATGGTTCTCAGCACTGCTTCCGCATCTTCGGTTCTGCGTATCCCGGAAATCCGTTTGAGCAGTTCGGCGTCTACAAGCAGGGTATTCAATTGGCCGTACTGTTCCGGGCTTAACCGGGCAGTATACCGGGTCAGGAGGGTTCGGGCTTCGGAAATCTGCTGGCCTTTAAGCAGCTTGACCAGATAGTTGTTCAGGGCGGCGTAGGTAAACTCCTGCCACCGGGAATCGCCTGCCGTACTATCTGTATTCCCGTAATGCCGCCATGCGGTGTTGCACCATGCGAGGGCGTCGGCCTCCTTCCCCGCCGCGATAAGGGAAGCCCCGTAATTAAAGATACGATCCAACAGGTCCCGGTTGGGGTCCGCAAAAAAAGAGGAATTGATCGGGTTTGTCCGCCGGGCAAGGAGGGCCGCCCGGTCTACCGCCAGAGGAACCGCTTCGGGATACCGGCCCCGGCTTTCCAGGTCCGCAATACGGTTGGAAAGGATGAGGGATGCCAGCTCAAGCTGGCTGATGGAAACCCGGTCCCGGTAATTCCGGGCGGGTACGTAGGCAAAGCCGGTTACCGTTCCAAAGGCGTCGTGGAATTCCCGGCGGCTTCCCGGATCAAAACCGTAGCGGTTGGTGGTTTCCACATCAATAGATTCGGTCCCTATGTTGACGGTCACAAAGGCATGGTCCCTAGTCATGACCCCCCGGACATCCAGCCCCACGGAAACAGCGAAGATAGTGTAGAGTACCGCCGAGGAAACGCAGTTGTACCGCCCGGAATAAAAGATTTCGTCCACCTTGGTCTGATGGGTAGAATAGGTCTTGAGGAACCGGTCGTACATAAAAGTAAGCACATATTCCCCCCGTTCCCGGGGGCTTTTGGGCAGGGCGGACCGCTTCAGCTCCGCGGCTGCATTGATGATAATTTCCTTTATTTTTTTTTCGGCAGGAGTGCCGCTTTCCCCGGAAGCCCAGAGCGCTATGTTCATCAAATCCTGCCAGAAATAGACCCCGTCCCGCTCCAGGAGGTTGAGTTCCCCCGCCCTGGGGTCCGCTTCCAGCCGGGGAAAGTTCCCCGTTGCGGTGACTTCCACAGCCCGGAGGGGAACGGCGGTTATGGCCGACGCAGCGAGTAAGCCCGCCAGGGCGAAGGTACGAGAAAAAAAAGTGAATTTTGATGAAGGACCGGCGCCGCGGTTCATATTTGTATTATAAACATAAATCGAACAAGTGAGAAGCTCTTGGGCATGGTAAATTCTCCA
>JAISOQ010000147.1 GCA_031275515.1 Treponema sp.
AATGGATGCTGTATACGACATATTCGGTAGAGAATAAAGAGGAGGCGTTGAAAATAGTTGGATATTATCAGAGCAGATGGCTTATAGAAGACCTGTTTAGAACAATAAAGAGCGGGGGCTCCCTTACGCAGGGTCTGAATTGGAGAGTGGGCCCGCGCTTAGGAAACTATTCATAATGAGTTTGATAGCGGCGATGCAGATACTCCAATTGCGGCAGGCGCGGGAAGGGAAGAGTGATCAAAAAGGAACACTTGTATTTTTCCGGGAACAGCTGGAATGCATGGAGGAAGTATCGGGCAGATATGAAGGGAAACCGGAGAAACAAAGAAATCCTTATGACCGGGAAAATCCGGCGTGGGCGGTATGGTATATAGCAAGGATAGGAGGCTGGAAAGGCTATGCAAGTCAACGGCCGCCGGGGGTAATCACCTTACATGACGGCTGGATACGTTTCCAAAGTATTTTTTAGGCTGGTGTGCCGCTAAAGATGTGTATAAACGGTAGCCGCGGACCTTACCGGGATTGGAGAGAGTACTGTTTGCAGATTGCGTGAGCCTTGTCTCCATAATCTTACCGGCAGGCCTTACCGCTATTGGACGGAGTACTTTTTTCGGGTGCGACAGTCTTGCTTCTATAACCTTGCCTGCGGGTCTTACTTCTATCGGGGCTCACCCCTTTGCCTATTAGAAGAGCCTTACCGCGATACTGGTGGACAGCGCTAACCGTGTTTTTGCGGTACGGTACGGGATACTGTTTAACAAGACTTTTACCGAGTTGGTCGCGTATCCCCCCGGAAAAACCGATTCCCGCAATAGGGGAAAGAAAAATAAAAAAGACGATGCGCCCGGACGTTGGGTATAAACCTCTGCGCACCGTCATTGTTTGAAGGAGTTATCCCCTCCATTATTTATATCGACAGAGAAATCCGCCGCCTTGAGGAGCTTTTAAGCATTAATTACAATTTTTTGTTTTACGATATACTTAGAGATTATCCCTAAATAATCAGAAAGAACCCTCCGATAAAAGAGTTAAGGAGGATAAAGAATGAAACAAAAAGAATCGTGGAAGATAACAGATGCATTTTGGGAAAAAGCAGAGCCCTTACTGCCCCGCAAAAAACGGAATCCAGAGAAGGAATACCGGCGAAGACCGGGAGGAGGCCGGCCTTCTCTGGACCCGCGGCAGGTTCTTGAGGCGATTTTCTATGTGCTGCGTACCGGAATACCCTGGAAGACGCTCCCGAGGGAGTTTGGCGCCTCAAGCGCCGTTCACCGGTACTTCAGGGTATGGTGCGAGGAGGGTTTTTTCAGGGCCCTGTGGGCTGCCGGTCTTGCGGAGTATGATGAAGCCGCAGGTATCCACTGGAACTGGTTAAGCGCCGATGAGTGTATGACGCAAGGGCCGATGGCTCAGGAAGCGGCGGGAAAGCCCCCCCCTGACGGGGAAAAAAAGCAGGAGCAATCGCCATATACTCGCAGACGGAGAAGGAGTGCCCTTGTCCTTGGCAGTAACCGGGACTAACCCGCAGGATGTATCCCGGCTTGAAACCTTGTCAGATTCTTGTTTTGGCGGTATCCGGGGCGGCCATAAGGATCCCTGCGCTGGAGGCCCGGTAAACACAGAGCGTGACAGCAACGGACGTGGCCGCCGGGCTGTTGAGGTCTTTTCTCCCGGCGTATTGCGCTCTTTTTTGTATTGATATAATACTTACTATATCATGAGGCTGTCCTATTTCCGTATGGAGATGGAAAAACAGGAAAGAGGCCTAAAGCAGCCTTATCGTCCGGGCCATTTCTGATGTTACCGGTAAATACGGCACGGCGAATGTCACCGTTTTAGCTGCTGGAAAGGCTTCGGTTATCCTGGTCTATCCTGCGGACGACGACGAAGCCGCCGGGGGATTATCCGGCCTTATCAGCGTTGTTACCCCGGATACGCCCATAGAGCTTATCGTCAACGCCGCGTTTGACTCATACCAGCGGCGGGTAGACGGCTTTATTCCCGGACTTTTAGATTTCATCGAACTCACGTTAATCAAATTTTTTTGTTTTACGCCATACCGGATACGGCTCTTTTCACCTCTTAGCCGCGCGCCGCATTACCGGGACAGGGCCGAAAGATTATACTCCGCAGCTTCGGCGACAGCCCGGTAGAGTTTGGCTGAAAGCTCCAAATGGCGGCCCAAAGGGTCCGAAACCGGGACCGTCAGTCCCTTTTCCAGCTCCCCCATAGGGGGAAAGAGAAAACCCGCCACGTCCTTTACTTCGCTTTCGGTAATTATCCGGTTCACGTCGTCCATCTTGTTGAAGGTTTCCCGGAGGTCTCCCCCGGTCCGGCTCCGGGCGCTCTCCGCCAGGGCTGCGGCTTCCCGGGCCGCCTCTTGTATGCGCTCCAGCCCTCCAAGGAGAGCCGAATGGGCGGCGGCGTATCGGGCGGAGCGGGCCGCCGTCTCCTCCGGGCTGCCAAAGTCCCTTTCAAGGCGGGAAAAGACCGTGTCCAGGGTTTGGCGTATCTCCTCCCGCCGCGGGGGCAGGGCGAGAAGGTCTTCCGGCGCGGCGGGGATAAGACCGGGAATGGCCAGCCCCCCGGAAGAGAGGCTGTAGTTACACACCTCCGGGGAAAGGCCGAACCGGTTTTCAAACCATGCCGCATAGAGGGAAAGCCGCCGGTCGGTAAGGACTTCGCCGCCGCCGGCTGAAGGGGCCAGGAAAGGAAGGCCGTCCCTCAGGGCGCGGACCGACAGGGTTTCCGCCGGAACCAGCCGGGTCGATTCGGCCAGGGAACGGGCCTCGAAAAGGGCGCCTTTAAAGTGAGTTTTCAGATCCGGAAAGGAGAGGTCCAGGCCGGCTATCCAAATGGCCGAAGCCCCCAGGACACGGGCAAAGTCCCAGGCGGTAGTGGCCACTGAACCGCCGGCGCCCAATTCGCCCTTGGGGTCCACCCGGTCTTCCACAAAGCGTCCCAGGGGAAAAAGGGAGCCGCAGAGCAGGGTCCCCCGGAAGGGACGGCGCAGGGCCGGGGGGTACACCGCCGATTCGGCAATAAGGCGGGTATGAGGGGCCCGCACCCGGTCAAGGTGACGGAAATTCCAGTACTGGGGATCCACTGTCAGGGCAAAATCAGGGTCCACCCCCTGGTGAAGGAGAAATTTCAGGGAGGTGTCCACCGCCGCCACCACGCAGCGTTCCGCCAGGTCCGGGAGAAAGGGGGCCGCGCTATCCAGGGAAGGCCCCGCCGCAACCAGGAGGGCCGGGATGCCTGTCCCCGCGAAGCATCCGGCAAGGGCGGCTATGCCCGGTACGTCCCGTATGGCCGTCATGTTGGCGGCCAGGTTCCTAACCCAGCGTTTCCCGAAGCGCCTAAGAGTCGCCCGGTTTATGTCGTCTTTAGAAACCCAGGTCTTGATGTGCCGTTCTGTTTCCCCGTACCATTCCGGGTTCAGATCCGTCAGGGTCCGGTTCCTGAGCAGGACCGGTTTTCCCTCAAAAAGGCGGAGCGCCCCGGTGACCGCCCCGGGCCGGGTTTCCCCGCCGCCGGGTTCCGCTGGCTGCCCCAGGATAAAGACGAGTTTCCGTTCCCCAAGGAACCCTTTCAGGTCCCGGCTTTCCAGGGCCTTTGCCAGGATCTGCCGGCGGTACTCGATGATAATGAGAGGCCGGTCCGGGAACCGTTCCCCCGCAGCTTCGGCGGCGTACCCCAGACCAAAGCCCAAGACGACTACAGGGCCGGTCCCTTCTTCCAGAGTGTCCGCCAGCCGCTTCCCTTCCCTGAGGGGATCGTGTTTTGAATGGATACGCAGGTCCCCCAGGGCCAGGGTAGGATCCCCGGAGGCGGCGGCCTCTACCCGCAAGGCCCCGTCCCCGGAGTCCGCCGCTTCAAGCCTGTCCTGCTCAAGTTGTTCCGCCAGATCGGGAAACTTTTCCCGCAAGGCCGCAAGGTTGGATTCCCAGTGACTCAAAGCTCTATCCATTCACGGGCCAGGAGTTCATTCCAGTTCCAGGGTGATGATCATACCTTCCGTAAAGGGGGTTCCCGGAGGCGGATCCTGACGCCTGACCCAGCCGTCCCCGGATATTTCGATGGAAAGGTCGTCCCGGAGGATGAGGGGGAGAAGCTGCCGTTTTGAGTACCCGGTAAAATCCGGTATCGTCGATTCTATGACGGGGATGCGGTTTTGGGGGAGAACTACGGAACCTGAATGTTCCACCTGGGGATTCCTGCCCCGTGGGATGCCTAAGTAGTCCACCAGGGCTTCCGCGGCCTCCCGTATAGGAGGAGCCGCGACGCGGCCCGCCAGATATTCTCCCTGGGGCTTTACGATGACCAGATAGAGGACCAGGGACGGGGCATCGGCGGGGAGCAAGGCTATACAGCTTGCGATAAAATCAGTGCTCGAATACGCGCCGGTCCGGGGATCGGTGATCTGGGCGGTACCGGTTTTGATCGCCAGCGAAAGGTCTTCTACGTTGGCCCGCCAGCCCGTCCCTATTGCGGAGGTGACATCCTCCATGTAAGACCGCAGAGTCCGGGAGGTTTCCGCCTTGAACACACGCCGCGACGGACCGGCGTCAAAGGTTCTGGAGGTTTTTCCATCCGCCGAAACGATCCGGGACACTATGCGGGGGGGGACCAGAACGCCGTCGTTGGCTATGGCAGTAGTGGCCTGGAGCATCTGGAGGGCGGAAACTGAAATCTCCTGCCCCATAGCGATAGTGGGCTTGGACCGGTCGGACCAGCGATCAGCAGGACGGAGGAAGCCCGCGGTCTCCCCGGGATTTCCCGCCCCTGTCCTGATGCCGAACCCCAAATTTCTGAGGGAGTCCGCGAAACCCTGGGTCCCCATGCGGTCCGCCGCATAGTTTGCCCCGGCGTTGCAGGAATAGACGATGATTTCCCGGGCGGTTACCGGGCCGTGGGCGGCAAGACAGTTGATGATGATTCGTTCCCCCCGGCTGGTAACCCGCTCGTAATGGCCGTCGCAGACAAAGACGGTCTGGTCGGTGATGGCCCCTGCATCCATGAGGGAGGCCAGGGAAAAGACCTTGAACACAGACCCCGGTTCATAGGCCCAGATCGCCGGCCTGTCCATCCGGGACTGTTCATCCGAGGCGCGTATATTGTTGGGATCGAAGTCGGGGAGGGACGCGGAACCCAGGATTTCTCCGGTCCGGGGGTCCATAGCCAGAAACATCACCGCTTCGGCCTGGTTTTCCGCCATGGTCCTGCGGGCTATGCCTTCCAGGATGTACTGGACGTTGGTATCTATGGTAAGAACCACCTGGCTGCCTGCGCCCATAAGTTCTTCCTCCATAGCGTATTCGATACCGGCAAGACCGTTGTTGCCGTCCCCCACAAAGCCGATGATCTGTCCGGCCAGACGTTTTTCAGGATAAATCCTCCCCATGATGGGTTCTATGCCTACGCCCCGTATCCGCTTTTCGGCCCGCATCTGTTCAATTTTTTGTATAGTGGACTGATCAACCTGTTTCCTAAGGTAGATAAAATCGCTGGGAGAAGCCTCTATCCGTTCCCGTATATCTCCGGGAGAATAGCCCAGAACAGGGGCCAAATCCCGGCAAAAAGCGTCGAGGTCCGTGATCTCAGGACGCCAGGCGCTGATGTTCGCCAGCCGGGTTTGGAGCGCCAGGATACGGCCGTTCCGGTCGGTAATGGCCCCCCGCTCGATGAGCTGCCGGGAGGGATACGCCGGTTCCGGTTCCGGGGAGGCGAGCATAAGCATACCGTATTTTACCAGGAGGATGAATGCGGCAAGGCAAAACATGACGGCAAAGACGGCGAACCGTTTTTGCCCCGAGAGAAGGCCCCGGCTGTCCTTCTCCTCCATATTGCCGGGATTGGTATAATCTGTCATTTAATTCCCATCACTTTTCCCATTACCCTGTCCGCTGATATAGGACCATAGGACCGGGAATCGTAGGATTCAAGACTATTATCCCCCAGGGCAAAAAATTGTTCTTTCCCCATTACCATGCCGCACCGTTTTACCGCGAGCTGACCCTGGGGAGTTAAGAATACCACCACATCTCCTGCTTTAGGCAGGGACCAGCGCAACAAATATTTCCGGATCCAGGGGAGCCGGATACCATAGGCAAGGCGGTTTACCACCAGTACGGTTCCGGGATAAATCGCCGGAACCATAGATCGTCCATCGGCGATCATAAAATCAAATAAGAAAACCTTCATTATCAGAGCCGTAAGGAAGGCAAACAGTACGATTCTGCCGGTACTTACCGGGGCGTCCGTTTTCATACAGATGAGTAACAGTATAATGATTAGTGAGAATTATGTCGATAAATCAATTATGATCGAATCAATCGGAGCGCAGCATGTACGGCGCAGGCGGCGGCCGCCTTCTCCAGCAGCCAATGTCTGTAAGCCCCTGGATACGATAAAACAGAACCCGGCGCCTAAAAAGCGGAAACATTACCGGAAAAAGAGCGCCTTCAAACTCAAAGGATTTTCCGGCTTAGGCGCGGCGAAGCTTCGTTCAAAGGTTTTTTCAAAAGCCGGCTCTCTAAAGTCTTCTTTCAAATTATTTTGGAAGGCAAAAGCTGTCGCAGCGGAAAAACGCGCCGCCGCTCCCAGGATGCCCGTGTTCCACAGCCGCATCTCCCCGTCCTCGAAGTCCGCTTTTCTGCGTCTCATGTTCCCGGCCTTTATCGTTGTGGCGGCAGGTCTTTCTGTGCTGATCCTCTACTGCTCCTTTGTGCAGACCAGAAACAACGGCGGCTTTATCACCCCTTGGGAAGACTCCGGGTTCCAGCCGAACATGGCCTCTTACGCGGGGCTTTACTCCCCGGCTTCTCCGGGAAACAGCCTTTCGCAGCCCAGCGAGGATATTCCCCTGGACCTGATGGAAACCTTTTCGTGGCTGAATTACACGGTTAAAAAGGGAGACTCGGTGTCGAAAATAGCGGCGGATTACGGCATCTCCATGGACGCCATCATCGCTTCCAACGGGATTACCAATGTCAGGCGTCTTTACGAAGGCCAGGTGATCAAGGTTCCTAACATGGACGGAATTCCCTACACCGTTAAAAAGGGAGACAGCCTGCTTAAAATTTCTAGCTCCATGAATATCCCCCTGGCGGCTATTCTGGACGCCAACGACGTTCAAAACGAGAACATTACCCCCGGGACGCTACTTTTTATACCTGGCGCCAGGATGCGCACCGAGGATCTCAAACTTGCTTTGGGAGAATTATTCATCTATCCTATACGGGGACGGCTGACCTCTCCTTTCGGCTGGCGGAACGACCCTATCAGCGGGGTCAGGCGTTACCACGCCGCCCTGGACCTGGCGGCTCCCATTGGAACGCCGATCAAGGCGGCCATGGACGGCAGGGTGACTACGGTGGGTTTTAACGGGACGTATGGCAAATTCATCATTTTGAGCCACAGCAGCGGGTTTCAGACTATGTACGCCCATCTGAGCGTCACTTCGGTAACCCAGGGTTCCCCGGTCAGCCAGGGAACCAAGATCGGCGAGGTGGGTAATACCGGTTACAGTACCGGCCCTCACCTTCATTTTGCGGTTTTTAAAAACGGCAGGGCAATCGATCCCCGGGAGATGCTGTCCCCGTGAATTGGCTCATTCTGAGATGTCCGCCTAAGGCCGGGCTTTAAGCCTGTATTATCGGTTATACCCTATGGTTTTCCAGTAGGCATGAAGGCATATTGGCTTTTTCATAGGATGATATTATACTTGCGAATATGTTCGCCGGGAGAAAATATGCGTAAATTAGTTTTTATTTTGATTGCCTTTATAGCGGCGGTAACATTTATACGGGCATTTGATAACAACAGAGGAGATACCTCTTCGGCTTTATCCCGGGATTTGTCCGAGGGAGCCATGAATTTCGATTTGGGGCAATAAATCTTATTGTCCAAACGAGCGGACGAGATTTGTTTGAAATTTACTATAATGGGGAAGACCGTCCTTACTACAGAGTCTGTCCATTGAAGGTTAGCTGAAATGATCGTATTATCTATACTATGAATTATACCGATAAATCTGGCGAAAAAGCGGCTATTCTTGCGGAGCAGTCATCATTTAATGAAGTATTAGACGGCGCCTGTGATCGTTTATGGGATAAAAAAGTTGAGTTGTCAATTCGGCGTATCAAACAGCTGGACGAGTACCTTATCCGGATGGACCAGGAATTAACAGAGCTTATCCCCAGTAAGGCTCATGAAACATAAGCGGTACGCTGTCTCGTTTCTTTTCTTTGTTCTGGCATTGCCGGTCTGGGGAAAGGTTTTTTTCAGCGGCCTCAACCTGTCCGGGGATTATCGGGTGTTATTCCGGGCCGAGTCTGACGCCGTTGGTTCCACCCGGCAGGACGCTATCTTTGCCACCCGGTTGACGGACCTTTCCCTTCAGCAGCTGACCGCCTTCCCCGAAAAGATGGAGCTGGTTGAAAACGGCAGGACGCTTCAAATACGGAACGCCTTTGGCGCTTTGCGCCTTCCTGTGGCGGGAGGGCTCCCCCAGACCATACCCGGCTTCCCTGCTTTTGCTGACGGGGCTCCTGTATTGGGCGGACGGGTCGAGGATATCGCTGTTTCCGGCGACGGCCGGTGGCTCCTCTATGTAGAGGCTGTTACGGCGGCATACGGCAACCTTCTCCTCATCAATACGGAAACGGGAAACAGGACCCTTGTTTCGGCCAATGTGGAACGTCCCGATATGTATTTTCCCGCCTGCTGGAGTCCTGATTCCCGGGTCTTCGTGTATAACCGGGGAAACCGTCTCTACTATCATAATGTCAACGCCAATGCGACTTTTTCTGTGGATGAGCGGTACCGCATTATCGGGGAAGGGACCATCAGTTCCGTTTACTGGACAGAGGGGGGGGACCTTTTCTATCTGAGGGGTTCCACCGTGTACAGGGTCCGGGGGTCTGAACTTTTTGCCCGGACGGTATATGCGGACTTCCTGGAAATCGGCTTACCGGCAGGTAAAATCCCCTATGAATTCGACTACAACTTCGACGCCTTTTGGATCTCCCCGGATTCCCGGGCCATACTCCTTTCCAAAGGCGGGCAGAACATCTTTTATTATCCTTTAGGCGCCGATGATTACAGTATGGCCGGGGCTTCGACCTTTCCCTACATCATGCTCCCCCGGTCCAGCTATAATCTTTCGGTTCTTTGGTCCCCCCAGGGGCAGATCACGGTGCTTGTTTCGGTTCCCCAAACGGAAGGCGCCGCTGTTACCGCCTACAGGCTGGGCCCCCAGCCTGGGGGAGGCGGCCTGGTCTTCCGGCTTCTGGAGCCGCCGGCAGGCTCGAAGGCGGCCCTGTCTCCCGATGGTACCAGGGCCGTGTTCTGGGGGGAACAGGGGGTTATTCTCTACGATTACACCACATGGCGGGCATTGCGTACCTTGAGTACCCGTCCCGCCTATGCCTGCCTCTGGCTGGGAAGCCAGGACCTGATTGTCGGCGACAGTTCCCGCATTGAGCGGATACGCCTCGGCTCCTCATTTTCGCCCGCATCTTCTCTGCAAAGGGATCTGATCTGCATCTCTTCCACCGACAATTTCGGTTTTGAAGAAAACGGGGAGCGTATTCTTGCCAGGGCCGATGGGATCTGGTACGTCACCGATGGCAGTGAACCCTGGACGCCGGCATCCAGTCCCGGAATGCGTCATGTTTCCGTGACATCCGGCCGCTACCGGGTCTATCTGGAGCGCCTGAATTCCGGTCCCTACGAAAACATCCCTATGATACGGAACACCGCTTCTTTCGGGACATCCCCGCTGCTTCCCGGCGGCGACTCCCCGTCTTATCCCGACAATGGCCCGATCCTTGAGGAAGAACCCTCCCGTCCGGGGGAACCCTTCACCCATTCCCGCCGCCAGGGTCTGCGGGAAGTGGCGGTCTGCTTCGACCTTTACGACGACATAACGGGGCTTCCGGGGGTACTGGAAACCCTTCGGCGTTTCAACATCAGGGCGACGTTTTTTCTCAACGGCGAATTCATACGCCGCCACCCCGCCGCAGTCCGGGACATTGCGGAGGCGGGGCATGAAGCGGCCTCTATGTTCTTCGCCCTTATTGATTTATCCGATGCCCGTTATCGTATTCAAGACGATTTTATCGCCCGGGGCCTTGCCCGCAACGAGGACGAATTCTTTAACGCCACAGGAAGCGAACTCGGCCTTATCTGGCACGCTCCCTTCTACACCGCATCGCCGGAAATCGTCGAAGCCGCTGCCCAGGCAGGGTACGTTACGGCAGGCCGGGATGTGGATCCCATGGACTGGGTTAGCAGTGAAGACGCACGCCGCGGCGGGGTGGCCCAATATTCCGCATCGGACATGATAGACCGCATCATAGAACAGAAGCGTCCCGGCTCCATCATCCCCATACGCCTGGGCCTCCTCGGGGGCCGCTCCGACTACCTCTACACCCGTATGGGCGTACTGTTGGACGCCCTGGTACGGGAAGGTTATTCCGTGACGACGGTATCCACGCTGATCGAACATGCTCGGTAGGCGGGGGAGGGCATACGCCATCCCGTACTGCCGGGAACTTATCAGGACAGGGATTTTTCCAGTTTTTTGGCAATGGCTTCTGTAAATTCCCAGGAATCCAGCGTCTTTGCGGGTTTGGGGCAGGCCAGACGCGCAAGATCGCCTGTCATGTTCCCTTCCTCTATGGTCTGTATCGTGGCGTCTTCCAGTTTCCGCGCAAAGGCGATCAAGTCCTGAATCCCGTCAAGTTCCCCCCGTTTTGCCAGGGCGCCGGTCCAGGCGAAGATAAGCGCCACCGGGTTAGTGCTGGTCTTTTCGCCCTTCTGCTGGCGGTAGTAATGCTGCTGCACCGTACCGTGGGCGGCTTCGTATTCCACCGCTCCCGACGGGGACAAGAGGACGCTGGTCATCATGGCAAGGCTCCCGGCGGCGCTGGCTATCATGTCGCTCATCACATCGCCGTCGTAGTTCTTGCAGGCCCAGAGGAAGCCGCCTTCGCCCTTGACTACCCTGGCTGCTACATCGTCTATAAGGGTGTAAAAATAAGAGAGCCCCGCTTTTTCGTATTGGTCCCTGAATTCAGCTTCGTAAACCTGGGTGAAGATTTCCTTGAACCTGCCGTCGTAGGTTTTAGAGATCGTGTCCTTAGCGGCAAACCAGACCGGGATTTTTTCCCTCAGGGCGTAATGGAAACAAGCCTGGGCAAAACTGCGGATAGAAGCGTCCAGGTTATGTATGCCCTGGACTACGCCAGGACCCTTCATGTTCGCCACGGTGAGGATGCGCTTTTCCGTGCCGTCTTCCGCAGTATAGACCAGTTCCACTTTACCCGGGCCAGGGATGAGCATTTCGGAATTTTTGTACATATCGCCGTAGGCGTGGCGGCCTATGACGATGGGCGCTTTCCAGGTAGAGATCGAGGGCTTGACGCAGGACACGGTTATGGGTTTTCGGAACACCGTGCCATCCAGGATGGCCCGTATAGTGGCGTTGGGGCTGGGATGCAGTTTTTTAAGGCCGTACTCGACCTTGCGGGCAGCGTTGCTCGTGATGGTCGCGCATTTTACCCCCACTCCCAGACGCAGTATAGCTTCCGCAGACTTGACCGTAACTTCGTCGTCGGTATCGTCCCGGTTTTTAAGACCCAAATCGTAGTATTCGGTTTTGAGATCCACCCAAGGCAGGATGAGTTTTTCTTTTATCAGCCCCCAGAGTACACGGGTCATTTCATCGCCGTCTATTTCTACCAAAGGCGTCTTCATTGCAATACGCGCAGTCATTGTTCCCTCCAAAAAAGTGTTGGCTCTTGAGCCCGTCCCAAAACTAATTGACTATGCGCTAACGCGCACGGTGCGAACCTCCGGTTCGATGGGACGGACTCTTGCAGTTTTTCAGGCTTTCAGCCTTGTAAAACTGCGAATTTCAAGGCTGCTTTCCCAAAACTGAAGCTTTGAGAAAGCCTTTCTTGTTATGGATGTAAGTATACCCATAACCGGGTGTTTTGGCCTATAGTTTAGATTGATGCGCAGCAGGCTGGAGAGTGTTGAGCCCGTCCTAAAACTTCAGTTTTGGGAAAGCCTCTGTTATTAGAAAAAACCAGGGAAGGACCATTGTATGGAAGAACCGTTGATTGAATTAGTCCTGGGGGACATTACGGAACAGAAAACCGACGCCATAGTCAATGCCGCCAATTCAAGCCTTATGGGAGGCGGGGGAGTAGACGGCGCCATACACCGGGCGGCAGGGCCGGAACTCCTTTTGGAATGCCGCCGTATTGCCGAAGAGAAGCGCCGCCAGGGCAGGAGCCCCTGCCAGACCGGGGAGGCGGTGATCACCGGAGCGGGGCGGCTTCCCTGTGGTTTCGTGATCCACACTGCGGGTCCCGTCTGGCAGGGAGGGGGGCAGGGAGAGCCGGAGCTTCTGGCTTCCTGTTACCGGAACAGCCTGGTCCTTGCGGAAGAGCAGGGCCTTAGGTCTATCGCCTTTCCCAACATCAGCGCCGGGGTTTACGGTTATCCCAAGGAAGCCGCCGCCGAAATCGCGGTTACATCGGTTAAGGAAACCCTGCGCCGGATGCCGGGGATAAAGAAGGTGGTCTTTGTGTGTTTTGATGACGAAAACTATACGATTTATCAGCGTATCTTGGGCTGCCGGTAAAGGAATCGTCCCGCATAAGGGGCAAGGGAGGGGAGATTTCCGCCTTCCCCCTCCCCGCCGAACTGGGCTAGAACCGGTTTAGAACGTCGTACACTTCCCGGGAGCTTTCCGCCGCCTGGATCGCTGCAAAGGACTCGGAGTTGAGGAGTTCCAAAAGGCGGCCTAAAACCCGCAAATGGCGTTCCGGGAAAGAGTTGTCCATTAAAAGCATCACCACCCAGTGAACCGGCTCAAGGCAGTCGTAGTTGATGCCCCTCCGGGAAAACCCTAATGCTCCGATTATGCCGCCCACCGCCCTGCAATACCCGTGAGGGACCGCAACGCCGGGCAGAATAGCGGTGTTCATCCGGTTTTCCCGGGCTAGTATGGCCTCAACCAGTTCCTGCTGGTTAAATTCCGGGTAGGCTGCGATGATGGTTCCAACAAGTTCCTTGAAAACCTCATCTCTGGTTTTACTTTCCAGGTCCACCTTGATGAGTTCCCGCCTAAAGATGTCACTCAAGGGCATCCTTGGCTTCCCCATCATTTGCCCGGTCTTCAAAATACATCACCAGAGGAACCACCCCAAATCCGATAAGGCCGCATACCCCCAATCCTGCGGCGAGGGTTTTCTGTAACACATCGTAGGCTATTTCAGGAGAACGGGTAACCAAACCCGCGATTATCCCGATAACAATAGTCAGCAGAAAGGCTGCTCCAAAGAGCTTCCAAAAAACATTCCAAAATTTTTCCATACTAAACCCCTTTAAGTTTTAAAAACCTTAGATTAAAGGAAAAAGCGGGCGTTTAGCTGCTTTTTCCAAGAGCCAACCGAGTTTTGTAACAGGCTCATGTGACATACCACACAACAGGATTCAGATCCGTGAGCCTCGTGGTATGAAACCTTCAATAAAGAATCAAAACAGGAAGATAAATGGCCGGGGTAAAAATCAAATGCGGAGGTTAAGAAAAATAGTATTTTTTACATCTATGACATAGCTGGTTTTTGAACGTATCCCCAGGGAGGGCTGATAAAAAGCGGGATCCGCGCTATGGATTCCGCAGAAAATAAAGATACGCTGAAATCCCGTCCGTAGGGGGGTAAACTGGGAGGTTCCGTTTTTGGTAACCACCGCCGGCTCCTCCGCCGGGGAGGGAATAAAATTGTCCACCCATCCGGTAATGCCGTCCGTTCCATGAACTGCGGAACCGGCGGCCTGCTGAACTTCCCCATTCCCAAGACACAAGCTCACAATAACCGCAAGGGCTGTGAAAACCATTATGAGTATGCGGGGCAGTTCCATATCCTTTAACCGGATCATGCGTTTACTATACTCTTCCCCTCCTGATTGTACAAGGTGTAAAAATTTTTCCGTGATTACGCTCCAGGCATTCAGGGTAAGATCATTTAAAAAACGGGTCTACCAAGGCGTACTATCATGCCGCAGTCGCCGGCAAACATCCCTATATGGCTCCAATACGCCCGCATGCCTTTTCCGGCTTCTTCCACATCGGTCTCGTCCAGCATGACGGCGGTAATCCTTCGGGGGAATGCGGAAACTTCGTTCCCGATATTATTCCCTCACCATAACCAACGTAAAACCGGCTGGACCATCCATTTCGTCCTCTAAATTATCATTGACAACGAAAGATTTAGGCCTGAAATCCGTATAATCCGTGAAATTACGGCCTAAAGTCCGGTGGACTTTTATGGGAATTAAACAGTAAATGACGTTACCCTGTAGACAACGCCCGGCAGGATGCATATAATGAACTTAATGAGCCAAAAAGGAAGATGTAAAAGACTCTTATTGTTTTTGGCGCTTATTCCGATTGGAATGGGGGGAGCGGTATTTTTTTATCGTCCGCCGGTGGTGCTGGTTACGGATCGTGCCTATGATCAGCTCTATGGAAGGCTGCGGGGGATGAAAACGCAGGCGGAAGCTTCTCTCAGGCTTTTCCGGCGGGTAAAAACCGTTGTAATAGCCGAAAATGCCGGAACTGATGTGGCGGTTTTTGCGGTGGGGTCCGCATCAAAAAAACCCTTCTGTGTGCTTTTTCCCTACCGGTATTACCGGGAAGCTGAACAATATGTCCAGGATTACCCCGGTATCCCGGCGGCAGTCCTCATGGGGCATATACGGGAAAGCCCGGCGGATATGAGCCTCCCTGCCATCAGGACCGATACGGAGGAGGATTATTTTAAAATGGGCCGGGCGGCGGCGGCCTTTGCGTGGGACCAAAACAGCGGGAACGGGGCTGATGGGGAGCCGCAGCGTCCGGGGGAAATTTTGTTTCTCCGGGATGACAAGGTCTCCTCCCAAGATTGGGAGGCCTTTAATCGGGGGCTTAAAGCCGGGGAGTATCCTCTGGCCCCCCTTAGTGTAAGGGCCGGGGATGAATATCCTGTTTCTGCCACTGTTGTTTGTGCGGTACTGACCGGCGCGGCGGAATTTTTCTTGGGCCAGAATCTGAAATTTCCAATAATATTGGTTTCCTGGCTGGATCCCTCCGTAACGAACAGTATGGTTAAGATTGTCTTTGATGATTCGCCTTGGGCGCAGGTTGTTCCGGCAGCGATGATGGCGGCAGGGGAACATGAAGCGGGGGCTGTTCCTTCAAAAATTCTTGTTTTGGATTGGCGAATTCCGGAAAAGGAGTTCGTACGGCAAATCAGGAGAATAGTTCAAAAATAGAGGGCGAATTTACAAATATGCATGGTTGACAAAAAAACGACAAGGAAATATAATCAGAATGACCTGTTTTCTAATATGGAGAAAAAGGAGTATGGAATGAAATATGACAGTTTCAAAGTTTTTTGGTTGATTTTAATTGTAATGGCAGTCGTCACGGTGACGGCGGCGTTTGGGGACGATAACACCGTCAGTCTGGAATCTGTTATTTTGGAATCTTTTGACGGCGATTCCAATTATGAGTGGAAGGTTGCGGCCAGCAAATTTGCCACCAAAACCGATGAAGAGACTTTCCCCAAGCTAAGTTACTTTCCCATGTGGCCTAGGGCTCTGTTCGGTTCTAACAAAGAGGAGAAAGACCTCAAGATACTGGGCATTGAGGGTAAGTTTGATCGTCAGGGTTATAACTGGATCGATGTGTATCCGGTGGCTGCCGGGTCGGGGGGAGACGAAGAAGCGGAGCCGGCGGAGATTCCTATTCCCGGACGGGTGAAATACCTGGATATGTGGGTGTGGGGATCTAATCTCAAATATACTATTGAAGCCTATGTTCGGGATTACCGCGGGGTGGTTCATGTTATTGAGCTGGGGAATATTGCGTATGAGGGATGGAAGGACCTGAGAGTTGCGGTTCCTGCCAGCCTTCCCCAGAGTAAAAGGGTGCTTCCCCGGCTTGCCTCGTTGAGCTTTGTCAAATTCCGCATCTGGACCCCGCCCAGGGAGCAGGTGGGTAATTTTTATGTGTACTTCGATCAATTCAAAGTACTTACCGATACTTTTGAATCAATTTTTGACGGAGATGAATTGGCTGACCCAGAAAAGGTTCAGGAATTGTGGACCTCGGGGACGACGGACTAATTAAGGAGGCCGCAGATGAAACGATACGGGATTATTATTGGGGTATTGCTGGTGGTTGCGGGGGTTCTTTGCGCTCAGGAAGAAATAGGCGCTACAAATCCTGAATATCTTGGGATAGAGACTGCCCAGCAGCAATTAAAGGAAATTTCGGTTGATAAATTCGAAAATGAAGGCTATTGGTTTTCTTCCATATCTTCCGATGCAGGGTATAGCGTAAGCCGCCTGTTTGCCGGAGGTCCTTCGGGGAAGCAGGCCATTCCGGAAGAAGAAGGGATGAATATTCCGGATAAGTATGTATTGGGTACCCGGGTCGATTTCCTTCATAGAGGGCATACGAGTTTTAATATTTATCCGGTTCGTCCTATTCCTATCGAAGGGATCACCAAGACTATTTCAGTATGGGTGGCGGGTCGTAATTTTAATCATACTTTGAGTATCCTTATTCAGGATTATTTTGGTCGGCCCTACGAGCTATATATGGGCAAGCTGAATTTCCAGGGCTGGAAACGTTTGACCGTTGCCATACCTCCCCAGGCGGAAGACGGTAAGAATGGCGTTGTTCAGCGGAATTACCACTACAATAACCTGATGGGGATCCGGGTCACGGGTTTCCGTATTAATTGCGATCCTACAGAGGCCGAGGGCACGTATTACATATACTTTGATGACCTTCGGGCGGTTACCGATCTTTTTGCCGAGAATGACCGCGATCCCGATGATATGAACGATACCTGGTAAAAGTTAAAGGTAGAGCTTTTCCTGCCGGCGGACTTTGGTCCGCCATTTTTTTTATTCACTCACCCAGTATCCGTTCCCGGTATGCCGTTCCGATACGGATCAGCGTCTCTTCGACGCTTTCCCCGGCCAGACTTTTTTGGCGCAGGTCTATAGTGAACTGGTTCATGGAAAAGTGGCGGTAAAAAAACAGTTCTGTCTTGCGCCTGGGGCGGCGTTTGTACCAGGTGCGTATGGTTTCGGTGTAGGTTTCAAAGATGCCGCCGGTACGCATTTCGGAATAACCAATAATCCAGACCGGGATGGGAGCCAAAACTTCGTGAAACGCGGACAAAAAGCAGGCCGCGGCTTTCTGGGAGGCGGCGATGGCTTGGGCGATCCTTTCCCCGCCAAGACTACATAGTTCCGCCAGTTCCGCCGTGCGGGGAGTGTGGATGGGGGTCTTGTTCAGAATAAGCGTATTTTTGCGGAAGTCTATGCCCAGGCTGGGGTTTTCCCGAAAGAACTTTTCCGCAAGTTTGCCCGAAGGTCCTACCAGATAACGGCGGTTTTCCGCGGCTTGTTCGCGGCGGCCAGGATTGTCCGCCACCAGGATGAATCTGATGTCGTCTTTGGAAGTAACTTCGTCCAGAGCTTCGTTGTACACAATGGGGGTCTCCACTCTGTAAGCGGGTCCAGAGCGGCGGTCCGCCAGATCCTGCTGGAGCGCGCCCAGATGAGGGAGGCTCCGCCGGAATTCTTCAATCCATGTCCGGTACTGTTCCCGTATGGCGGAAAATGCTGTCCATGTTTTTTTATTCATAATCTGTCTTATTAATATGGAATTATATTGCCAATTTATGCAATACGCCATTTGGAGAGAAAAAGGACATGGGCGGACGGATCGTCATGCCTTTTGGCTCGCCGCCGTCCTGGGATGGCAAACATTTGAGGCGAATTTGCCGATAAAAGAACTATATAGAGGGAGAATAGTGGCGTTTTTGTGGAGAGGATCAAAGGGGTTTCTTCCGATTTTTGTCTGTTTCCTGGTAATTCAGACCTTTGTCTCTGCGCAAACAGTGAGCGAGGAAAGTTCCGTTTCTATTTTGTTTATGACCTTTAGCGGGGATAATGCGGAGGAGACGGAACAGCTGGGTTCGGCTATGCGTACAGAACTGGAATGGATATCCCGGATAAGCGGATACGGGATTATCCAGTCTGTGGATACCTTGAGCACGTCCCCTGAGCGTGGCAGCCTTTCTTTGGCGGATCAGGCCCGGAATCCAAAATATCTTATCAACGGGGTAATCACCCGGGAAGGAGAGGCTTCGGTAGCGGATATATCCCTCTGGGCCCTTGAAGATCCTCCGTCGTTGATTTTTTCACTGGCCTTCGACTACCAGCAGATTGACGACGCCCTGTCTATGGTTCCCTTTTATAGCTGGTCGCTTTATGCGATTTTGCCGGTTCTTGAACGGGTTTCCAAAAAACCGGATGCGGGCGGGGAGGATGCCGAGGCGGCCACAAAGGCCGGCGGCGGAAATACCGTGTATATTGTCGATAACGTCTGGCAAAGCCGGTGGCTCTACCTGGGACTGCGGGGCGGTATATCCCCCCGGTTTTATAACTTCGTGGTTGATTATCCCAAGGAATTGGGATTTACCTGGGAAGCGGCGCTTCAGGCTGAGGTTCAGTTCTTCCGTTTCCCCTGGGGATCGCGCAATGTGTTTTTCGCTTTGCAGGGAGAGACGATTTTTACCGAGGATAAGTTTAAATTGTTCGATGAGGCGGGTAACATATCGGAAAGGAATTTTTTTTCCATGATGACGCCCCTGCTTTTAAAGGTCAATTACAAGCCCGGTCCCTTTGCGCTGAGTCTTTACGGAGGCTTGTACTATATTGGGTATATTTTCGGTAACAGCGTCGGCGAGGGTATAGGACAGCCGGCCATACGCAAGGGAGAAAAATTCAGCCTCTTTGATTTTCTGGGTTACAGTATGGGCTTTAAATTTGGGATCAAGGCCGGGAAGCGGGGAACTGCCTTCTTTGATCTGCGGTACTCAAGCGATCTGGGCATTACGGAAATTGGAAGCCTTGTGCCGGTAACTTACCAGCGGAACATTTTCTCTCTTGCCCTGGGGTATGATGTGGGTCTATTCAACCGGAAGTAATCAGGCGTCCCCTCCGGCGCATAAATCGTGTGAACTCAGGCAGGGATTAAAAATTATCCCGTTGAATTTTTCCAGTTTGTTATCAAGAATTTATTGTTCTTTTTGTCCGTACAGGGATAATATCGAAAGGCTCCGAATCATACAGTCTGCGGATATATTCCGTATCCGAATTGCTCAACAGGCATTTTACCCTGCGGTTTGTCATCCTGATAATTACATCCCTAAGCCGCTCCTGTTCTTCTTCGCCAAATCCATCCGCTTGGTATTCCGTAAAGTTGATTTTATCAGGAATGTGATAGGGGGGATCGAAATAAATAACTTAACCTGGGTATTTCCTTGACTAAGGTAAAACTAATTCAAAAGTTCTTCCAAAGTAACCGGAGGGATGTTCATAGCATTCTCTAACAAACGATAAAAGAGTAAACCTCGTTTGGCGG
>JAISOQ010000178.1 GCA_031275515.1 Treponema sp.
GACATCGGTAAAGGCGACATTTTCGGCATCGTGGGCTTCAGCGGCGCGGGGAAAACCACGCTCCTCCGGTGTCTGAACCGGCTGGAAACGCCGGATTCAGGGACAATTTCTATTGGCAATGTGATGATCACCGCCCTGGAAAGGCGGGAGCTGAATTTACGGCGTCAAAAGATAGGCGTAATCTTTCAACAGTTCAACCTTCTGGATTCGCGCACGGTCTTCGGCAATGTGGCCTATCCTCTGGAGATCGCCGGCAGCAGACATAGCCAGGTGAAAAGCCGGGTCATGGAGATCCTTGAGCTTGTAGGGCTTTCGGAGAAGGTTGGCTGCTATCCCGGCCAGCTTTCAGGCGGCCAGAAACAACGGGTGGGAATTGCCCGGGCCCTGGCAAATGAGCCGGACATCCTTCTCTCTGATGAGGCGACAAGCGCCCTTGATCCGCTTACTTCCCTTTCTATTCTGGATCTTCTCATCGACATCAACAGAAAACTGGGGCTCACCATCGTCCTTGTTACCCATCAGCTTGAAGTGGTCCGCTACGCCTGCGTCAATATGGCGGTCCTGGAAAACGGGCGTATCGCGGAAAAAGGCAGCGTTAAGAGCGTGTTCCTCAATCCAAAAAGCGAGACCGCACGGCTCTTCATGAAGATCAACCGGGATCTTTCAAGCCGCGAGTGGCAGGAGGGGGACGGGATATGAACTCTTTTTTTGAATCCCTCCGGGGATCAATAAGCGGCGAGGTCTGGAGTATCGTAGGCCCTTCGATTCTCCAGACCCTCTATATGACCCTGCTGACCACCATACTCACCGGTATTTTCGGCCTTATTCTGGGTATCGCTTTGGTGCTCACCGACCGGGACGGACTCCACCCTCTGAGGGCCTTCAACAGCGTTCTTGGCGCGGTCATCAACGCCCTGCGATCCATGCCGAGTGTGATCATCATCATTCTGACGCTGCCCCTCTCGCGTCTCATTATCGGCATTTCCTACGGGCCCAGCGCCTGTATTGTCGCCCTGGCTTTCACCTGTATTCCCATGTACGCACGGCTCGTGGAGAACAGCATCCTGGAGGTTCCCAAGGGAAAATTTGAAGCCGCCAAAGCTATGGGAAGCCATACCGCCGCGATTGTGTTCAAAGTGATGCTCCCTGAAGCCCTGCCCAATTTGATACGCAGTTTTACTATCGCAGTAATCGCGGTGATCTCCACGACGGCCCTGGCCGGGTCATTCGGCGCAGGCGGTCTGGGGGATGTGGCGGTACGCTACGGGTACCAGCGGTTCCGTGTGGATATGCTCATCGACTCTGTGGCTTCCCTCGTCGTTCTGGTGACGGTCGTGCAAATAGCAGGTAACAGCATCGCGAAAGGGATCCTCAAAAAAAGGCATTTACTTTAGCAGATTTGGGCGTATGCCTGAATACAATTTTAAAGGAGGAAGTTTATGAAAAAACTTTCTGTATTATTGGTACTGGCCATTGCGTCAATTGGAACGGCGGGTTCCCCGGTTTTTGCCGCGGGTAATAAAGAAGGAAGCTCGAATGAGGCGAATAGCGGCAGCGGAAGGACCCGCCTGGTCGTGCAGGCCGACATTGTGCCTCATGCGGAGCTGCTTGAGTTCGTCAAGCCCAAACTGGCCGCACAGGGTATTGACATCGAAATTAACACCAGAACTGATAGTTCCCTTGCGAATGAGCAGGTGGATAAAGGGGAACTGGACGCCAACTTTTTCCAGCATGAGCCATACCTCAGGTCCATTATTGCTGAACGCCATTTCGACCTGGCGAATGCAGGGAACATCCATGTTGAGCCTATCGGCGCGTACTCAGATAAGTACGCAGGCATTGACCAGATTCCGCCTAATGCGACCATCGCTATTCCGAATGACGCCACCAATGAGTACCGGGCGCTCCGTATTCTGGAAAAGGCGGGCTTCATCACCTTGAAGCAGGGGACCGACGTGTATCAGACCACAGTGGCCAACACGGTTGATCAATACCTTAAACAGATAACGCTGCAGGAATTGGATTCCGCCCTGATCCTCCGGGTGCGGCAGGATTTTGATGTCTACATCACCAATACCAACAAAGTACTGGAAGCAGGCCTGGACGCGACGAAAGCTCTGTTCCGTGAGGGCGCCGACTCGCCTTATGCGAATATCATCGCGGTAAAAAACAGCAGGGTAAACGATCCGGCCATCAAAGCCCTGGTTTCCGCTTTGCGTTCAGAAGATGTGCGGACATTCATTGAAGGTAAGTACAAGGGCGCGGTGATACCGGCGTTCTAAAAAAGGGCCTTGGGCGTTCCACGGGTTTTACCCTCCGGGAACGCCCTTTTACCCATTCTTTCTTTGCGTATAGTTGACTAAGGGGCATTTTTTTTCTACTATGCTGCAACTATACATGAAAAGAAGGGGGAAATTATGGAAGCAGCAAACGCCCAAAGCATTATCGGTATGGGCGCGTATCTGGTGATTATGATTATCATCGGGCTTTGGTATGCCCGGCGCAGCAACGCCGATCCGGAAGAATACTTCCTGGCAAAACGGGGTTTCGGTCCCTGGATGGCGGCAATCTCCGCTGAGGCGTCGGATATGTCAGGCTGGCTCCTCATGGGGCTCCCGGGGGTGGCCTATTTTACTGGTTACGGCGAGGCCTTCTGGACCGCGCTGGGTCTTTTCATCGGTACCTGGGTAAATTGGGCGCTGGTGGCGAAACGGCTTCGTTCTTATTCTCAAATCGCGGACAACGCCATTACGCTCCCCGAATTTTTCAGCAAACGCTACCATGACAAGAGACGGGTGCTTTTGGCCGCAGCGGCCCTTATCAGCCTGATATTTTTCTCGATTTATGTGGGCGCTCAATTCCTCACCTTCGGGAAACTTTTCAGCTATATCTTTAACGCTAATATGGTGGCTATGGTTATCTTGGGAGCGGCCATAGTCATGATTTACACCCTCCTGGGGGGCTTCATGGCTGTAGGCATGACAGACCTCATCCAGGGGATATTGATGGTATGCGCCCTGATTCTGGTGCTGATCTTCGCGTTCTTCCATGCCGGCGGCGTCAGCGGTATCTCGGCCAACCTGGCGAATTTTCCCCGGTTTACCGACTTCTTCGGTATAGCAACTCCCGAGGTGTCCAACGGGGTACAGCGGACCGTAAACGGCGTTCCCCTGTTCGGTCCCGGCGCGGATTATGGCTTTCTCACCATCGTATCCACTATGGCCTGGGGACTCGGATACTTTGGTATGCCCCAGGTGTTGATACGATTCATGGCGGTTAAGAAGACTTCCATGATACGGTCCTCCCGGAACATCGCGGTCATTTGGTGCTTCCTGGCCCAGACAGCGGCGGTACTCATCGGCATTATAGGCCGCGCCTTTCTTGCAGGTCAAAGCGATCAGCTGCTTTCAGCGTCGGGCGCGGAAAATGTGTTTGTCATTCTGGCTGTCCGCTTCTTCCCGCCCATCCTTGCCGGCGTGGTTATATCGGGGATATTGGCGGCTTCCATGAGTTCATCCGACTCCTACATGCTCATTGTGGCGTCTTCCCTGGCGAACGATATTTACAAAGATATTTTTAAGAAAAAAGCCTCGGACACCGAAGTTATGTGGGTAGCCCGCCTCACCATGCTCACAGTAACCATATTCGGCATCATTATCGCCCTGTCCGGTAATCAGTCCATCTTCCGGGTTGTCTCCTATGCCTGGGCCGGCTTGGGCGCCGCCTTCGGGCCGCTGGTTCTGTTCAGCCTCTTCTGGAAACGGACCACGTTCCCCGCCGCAGTCGCGGGTATGCTCACCGGCGGCATAACTGTTGTCCTCTGGAAGAACGTCATCGCTAAAGCAGGCGGCGTGTTCGTGGTCTACGAACTTCTTCCGGCCTTTGTCCTCTCCTGCCTTGTGATCTGGATCGTGAGCCTCCGTACCAGGAAGCCCTCCAAAGAGATTGAAGAGGAATTTGAAAAAGCGAAGACAGCGGAATTTTAAGTTTTGCAGTAGATTTGAACGGCAGCCCGGTCTTTTCGTGAGGCCGGGTATACCGGTTATGACATTGTACAGATCTTTATTTGGAGAGGAGGCATTAATTGGCGAATTATACTAAAACAACCAATGAAATAATAGGCTTGTTCAACAATCCGGACGGCTGTCGTACAAGTCCTTGCAATTTCCCGCCAGCGAACCTTTGTTATTCTATTCATCACCGGAACGTATGTGAAACAGGAGGTATCTATGACATCCAGGGCCGTGATTGCACGGGGAATAACCGGATTGGCTTTACCCCCCCCCCCCCCCCCCCATCGAATAACTAATCACTTTCACAGTCCCTGTCAAAAAATAGAAATCCCCTGCTCCCCATGTATTGCCGCTGTTGTTTATGCATTGCGGAAAGCTTTTCGGCAGGACAAACCGGGAACGGGGGCTTAGGATGGTATTCTCATCAAGCGTTTTTCTGTTCCTGTTTTTGCCCCTGGTGTTAATCGGCTATTTTAATCCGATTCTCAAAGGGAGGCGTTTCAAAAATTGTTTTTTACTGCTTGCCAGTTTAGGCTTTTACGCCTGGGGGGAACCTTTTTTTGTCCTGGTGATGCTGGCCTCCATCGGCGTCAACTGGCTGCTGGGAATCCTGATTGCCCGCCATGAAAGGGGCCTCCGGAAAGTTTTCCTGGTTATTGCCGTGGCGTATGATGTTTCGCTGCTCTTTGTTTTTAAGTATGTATCCTTTATAACCAGGACCATCGGTCTTTTATGGCACGACGATTCTATTTCCGTCAATATAGCCCTTCCTATCGGCATATCTTTTTTTACCTTTCAAATCATGTCCTATATTTTTGATGTGTATTATAAAAAAGCACCGGTTCAGAAAAACTATAGTAACGTTGCCTTGTACATTGCTTTGTTTCCCCAGCTTATCGCAGGACCGATTGTCCGTTACCAAACGGTGGCCGAAGAAATCACCAGCCGCAAAGAAACGCCGGAAGATTTTACCCGGGGCTTTAGCCGTTTTATCCTGGGGCTGGGTAAAAAGCTGCTGGTGGCCAATTATGCGGGCTATATCGCGGACCGGATTTTTGCCCTTAAAGGGGATATGTCGATCCTGTCGGCATGGCTGGGGGTGATTGCCTATACCCTGCAGATCTTTTTTGACTTTTCCGCCTATTCGGATATGGCTATCGGCCTTGGCCGGATTTTCGGATTTCATTTTCTGGAGAATTTCAATTATCCCTACATGGCGAAATCCATTACGGACTTTTGGCGAAGATGGCATATATCTTTAAGCACCTGGTTCCGTGATTATGTATACATCCCCATGGGAGGGAACCGGGTATCAAAGGGGCGGCAGATTTATAATCTGCTGGCGCTCTGGCTCTTAACCGGCCTGTGGCACGGGGCAAACTGGACCTTTATCGCCTGGGGCCTGTTTTACTTTTTCCTGCTCCTGCTGGAGCGGTTTACGGGGATTGAAAAAAAACTGGGGATATTTTCCCGGGTTTACACCCTGCTTTTTGTGATGATCGGCTGGGTGCTGTTCCGTGCGGAGAGTCTTCCCCGGGCCTTTCGGTATCTGGGGGTCATGTTTGGCCGGGGACCGGGGGGATTAATTGATGAGACCTTTGTACAATGTTTTTCAAACGGCAAATGGATCCTCGCGGCGGGAATTTTGTTGTCCACTCCCATCGTCCCGTTTTGCAAGGAAAAAATGAAAGCCCTGGGCAAAGTATATCAACCGGCAGCGGCCCTGGTATTGGCAGTGATATTCGTCCTGTCTCTGCTGGTTTGCATAAAATCGGACTATAATCCCTTTCTCTATTTCAATTTTTAACGGGGCATCTATGACGCGAAATCTTGTGGTTAGATCCTGTGTTGTTGTGTTGGTTTTGTTTATGGGAAGCATTCTGCTGCGGGCCTTTACGCAAAATGTCTTGATAGAAAAACTATATATGGACAATGTTTTTACCGGGACGGTATTTTTTGATAATACGGGAATGAAAATACAACAAAATATCGTTAACATTAATTGGGCGCAGTTCTATCCTTTTAGCGATGTCAGTGATACTGCCAATAATACGATCAAAAGCAGATTGTCCGGGCTGAAACAACGGATTACCGCTATTGAGGAAGTTATTGAAGGATACACCAGGGATAATCTTGTAAACCGGATCGCGTTTGTAGAATGGGCGGTAAGATATGAAAAAACCGTCGGCTGGAATTTTCTGAATGGCGATGTCATTGATTTGGGGGACGGATACCTGAGCGAAGTAGAAGAAAAATATGACCCCGCCGGGTATGCCGCCTCCCTGGCGGAACTGTATGGTTTTCTTCAGGGATTAGGCATTGATTTTTTATACGTACAGTGTCCGTATAAAATCGCCCCCGGCGATCCTATAAGCGGCACAGGGGATTTTTCCAACCAAAACGCCGATGACTTATGGTATGCCCTGTCCATGAAGTCCGTTCCGTATCTCGATCTGCGGAAGAATATCCGGGAGGAAGGGTTGGAACACCACGCCTTGTTCTATAAAACCGATCATCACTGGAAAGCGGAAACGGGATTATGGGCCGGCGGTGTACTTATGGACCATCTTAACCGGAACTATGGGTTTGGCTTTGACCTTGACCGGGCAGACCCTCAAGGATACCACTATGCCCTTTACCGTAATTGGTTCCTCGGCAGCCTGGGTAAAAAAGTTACACTCCTACAGGCGCCGGCGGAAGATTTTACCCTTATAACCCCAAGGTTTGATACGGATTTTTCCTTAACCATCCCCGAAGTGAACTTGGATACCCGGGGAAATTTTGATATTTTTATCGATCATTTCTGGCTTGATACGCAAGACTATTATAGGTTAAGCCCCTACGGGGCCTATATGTATGGGGATAGGCAGGTTATAATGGTTCATAATTTTCTTGCCCCTGAGGGTAAAAAAATACTCCTGATTAAGGACTCCTTTGCCGATGTTGTTTCCCCCTTTTTAAGTACCGGAACAGCGGATCTCCATATCCTTGATTTACGACACTTTAACGGCAGCATCAGATCGTACATAGAGAAAAACAAACCGGATATGGTAATGGTGATGTACAATCCTTCTGCAATGGGTAATGAAAAAATGTTTGATTTTAGGTGAATATACCCGGCAGGGTTGCCAATGGGGAGATCACAAAGAAAATGCCCTGTGAACATATTACCGAAGCGCTGATGAACGCCCAAACTGGATTTCAGATCGGACAGAATTACAAACTGCCGTCTGTGGATTTAAAAAATATAGCAGACTGGACGATTGATTTAATTCGTGCATGATAAGGAATGACCAGAAACATAAAAATTAATGGCCTTTAACGCGCAATTACCGGCATTGCGGACGCCGGTTTTAGACGGCTATCCGGCCACCCGGACCCGCGCCTTGCCCCGCCGGCATCAGGGCAGCGGCATTTAACAATTTGTCCGCGGATTAGGCCAGCCGGCATGTTGATTTTTATAAATAAACGAAGCATGATGTTCCTGAACCAGCCCGGCTGGTATATTTTTACATCAGAGAGGTATATAAAATTTCTTTAAAATGCAGACAAAAAGAGCAAAAACCCATATCCCCCCCCCCCCCCCCCCCCATTGGCCTTATCTATCCTGATGTTCCTGACGCCCACATGTTTCCTCCCAAAAAGGAAATAGATCTTGTTATTGACGAGAATTATCCCTTCCTGGACAAATCTTTCGGGTTCAGGCTCAGAAGCGCCCTCCTTTATTTGGGGATATTTGTCATTGTTTTTTCTATATCCCCTATCCGTTTCGGGCTGCGCATCGAGGGCCGGGATATTCTGAAAAAACACCGTAAGCTCCTGCGTAACGGCGCCCTCACGGTGGCAAACCACATACACCGCTGGGATTTTCTCATCATCCTGCAAGCCATACGGTACCGGCGTTCTTATTTTCCCGCCTGGGCGGAAAACCTTGAAGGTCCGGACCGGACCCTCATCAGGCTTGCGGGGGGCATACCTGTTCCCCAGGACATTCATACCATGAGACCTTTCAACCGGGCCTTTGAAGAACTCCATGAAAAGAAAAAGTGGCTCCATGTGTTTCCCGAAGGCAGCAACTGGCACTATTTTCAGCCCATACGGCCCTTTAAAAAGGGGATGTTTACCCTGGCCTATCGGTACAATATCCCGGTCATTCCTATGGCCTTTTCTTTCCGGGCGCCCGGGGGGATTTACAAAATTTTCAAAAAGAATTACCCCCTTATTACCCTGCGCATAGGGGAGCCCATTCTGCCGGACCTTTCCAAGTCACGCAGGGAAGCGGCAGCCCTGCTCAGGGAACAGACCCACCGGAAAATCGTTGAACTTGCGGGAATCACCGATAATCCATATCCCTGTGAGGGTGATTAAGGACCTGCGCAGGTCCGGGATTCGTTATTGGGGGCTGGACAATTCCCATAGCAGCGTAAACAGCTTTTGCGGTATTCTGTAACTGGAGATTTGTAAGTAGAGGCTTCCCAAAACCGTGCGCGTTAGCGCACAGTCAATTAGTTTTGTGACAGACTCAATATTGAGGAGAAGTATAATGAGAAAAATATTTACCCTGGCGGCCTGCTTTATACTATTAAGCCTGTTTTTCCCCTGTTTTGCTTCCGCCCAGCGGAAGAGGGTTATAAAACTCGTGTCCCAGGTACCCCAGGACACCCCCTGGGGGAAACTTTTAGATGACATGGCCGCCGAATGGGCCCGGATTACCAACAACGAGGTAGAACTTGATGTCCGGCATAATGTAAAGGCCGGCGAAGCCGACATACTCAGGCAGCTTAACAGCCGGCAGATTCATGCCGCCATGCTGAGTACCTTCGGCCTTAAATTGATTTCCCCCCAGATAATGGCCTTGAGCTGTCCCTTCCTCATCAGGAACAATGAAGAATTGGATCTGGTATTGGATAAACTAAAACCGGAATTGGAGGAACAGTTTGACGACAAGGGGTATTTTACCCTGGCCTGGTCTAAAGTCGGCTGGGTGCGGTTTTTTTCCAAAAGCCCGGTCTATGTTCCCGCCGATTTAAAGCGGCAGCGCCTGGGAACCAGCGAAACCGAACCGGAACTGCTGGACGCTTTCAAGGCTATGGGGTATCACATGGTGCCGGTGGCCATGAACCAGATCCTGGTCCAGCTTTCGGGCGGGCAGATAGACGCGGTATATCAAAGCCCGGTTAACGCCGGGGGCTTGCAGATCTTCGGCCTTGCGAAGAATATGGCGTCAATTCAGGTAGCGCCTTTTATGGGCGCCATCATGATGGACCGGAGGGTTTGGCAGCGCATGATCCCCGACAAGTATAAAGACGAAATCCTGCGGGTTACCAGGCGCATGGAAGCCAACCTGGACCGTTCCATCCAGGCCCTTGAGGGGCAGGTCATCCAGACTATGGTGGATTACGGCCTGGTGATTAACCAGGTAAGCCCCGAACAGGAGCAGCTCTGGTTTGACGACGTTAACCGGGTTATGCCTTCCCTGATAGGAAGCGTCTTTGACCGGAAAATATACGAGCGTATTGAAGCCTTGCTGAAACCCCGCCGGGAGGGGCGCTGATATGGACGAAGCAATAGAAAAAAAGGAAGAGCCCCGATCCGTAACGCATCCCCTTCTCTGGAAGATTGAGGAGGGGATATGCTATTTTTCCCTTGCCTGCCTTGTCTTTATCCCCCTGGCGGACACGTTTCTCAGGCACGTTTTTAATTCCCGGTTTCCCGCGGCGCCGCCCCTCATGTCCCATCTGCTTCTGGTACTCGGCCTTCTTTCGGGAATGATAACCACCCGGACAGGGGATCACCTGTCCATAGGGCTGTTTCAGTTTTTCAATAACAACAAACTGAAGGCGGCGGTAACGGCGGCTTCCGCCCTGGCGGCGGCTTTCCTGGCGGCGATTTTCGGCTGGTGTTCCGCCTCTTTCATCAGGGTAGGGCTTTATCCCATGCAGATGGCCGGCTTTATACCCGACCGGGTCTTCGCCCTGGTGATGCCCTTAGGCTATGGGGTCATCGCCTTCCGGTTTGCCCGGCGTTCCGGTCTGCGCGGCAAGGCGCGTATCCTGCCGGTTTTGACCCTGCTCCTGGGGACCTTTTTTTCCCTGCCGGCTATTTTCAAATTGGCCTGGGGCCTGGACCTGCCGGATTTTGCCTGGGACCTGACGGACGCTTTCCGCAGCCTCGCGGAACTGCTCAGGACGCCGGTGGTAATCATCCTGGCGCTCCTCGCCCTTATCGGAACCCCCATCTTTGTGATCCTCGGGGGATTTTCCCTCATCCTCCTCCAGAGCAGCTGGGGCGAAATCGACATCGTGGCAAGCCAGATATACACCGCCTTGACCCAGAACAGCCTTACCGCGATCCCTCTCTTTACCCTCACGGGTTTTATCCTGTCCGAAAGCAGGGCAGGGGAGCGGCTGGTGGACGCCTTTAAGAGCTTTTTCGGCTGGATTCCCGGAGGCATGATCATTGTTACGGTCATACTCTGCGCATTCTTCACCTCCTTTACCGGCGCGTCGGGGGTTACTATCCTCGCCCTGGGGGGAATCCTCCTGACCGTCCTCTCGTCATACCCGGAAAAATTCACCATCGGCCTCCTTACCGCATCGGGCAGCATAGGCCTCCTGTTCCCCCCCAGCCTCCCCATCCTCCTTGTGGGGGCGGCTACCAGAACCAACACCATTCATCTTTTTTTTGGCGGCTTTCTCCCCGGACTGCTTCTTGTGGCGGCAACCATGATTTTCGGCATCGGCATTTCGGTAAAGAATAAAATCCCCGTAGAACCTTTCAGCCTGAAAAAAGCAGGGCAGGGGCTTAAAAAATCCTTTTTAGAACTCCTTTTGCCTTTCGTTCTCATTGCCGGATACTTTACCGGCGCCTTTTCCCTTGTTGAGTTAAGCGCCGTAGCGGCGCTCTACGTTTTTATTACGGAAGTTTTTATCCGCCGGGAAATTACCTTCAAGAACATCTTTGGGGTGTTTACCAGGACTATCCCCATCGTGGGGGGCATACTCTCCATCCTCGCCCTTGCCCAGGCCCTGTCCTACTATATCCTGGACAGCCGTATCCCGGCGATCTTCGCCGAATGGATG
Source organism: Treponema sp. (assembly GCA_031275515.1). Classification (GTDB taxonomy): domain Bacteria; phylum Spirochaetota; class Spirochaetia; order Treponematales; family Breznakiellaceae; genus JAIRLK01. Next base: position 11,096 of record JAISOQ010000178.1, read on the forward strand.
CAGGAGACGGTACATTCCAAATGGGCGTTTCTCCTGCTCCTCAACCTCGCCCTCCTCATAACCGGCTGCCTCATAGACATCTTCTCCGCCATTATGATCATTCTGCCCCTGATTTCCCCCCTGGGAGCGGTCTACGGCATAGATCCGGTACATCTGGGGATCATTTTTCTCATCAACATGGAGGCCGGTTTCCTGACGCCCCCGGTGGGCCTTAACCTGTTCCTGGCAAGCTACCGTTTCAAAAAATCTTTCGTGGAAACTTCCCGGAACGTGTTTCCCTTCCTCTTCATACAGCTTGCCGTGGTCCTTATCGTCACCTACATTCCGGCGCTGTCTACGTTCCTTAAAGGTTTCTTTTAACCGGAAACATTCCCCGCCGCCGGGAGCCGGGATTGCGGGCGCTCAAATAAGGAAGCGCTCACCCCCGGAGCAGGGCTGTACAAAGACCGGCCCAATCGCCATCGCCGGCGATATTGGCGTACCCCATGCCCGCAGCCGCCGCGCCGGACCCGTCGGTATCGTAACGGTCGCCCACGACGAGGACCTTGGCGGGATCGCAGGCCAGGCGGGAGGCAATATCCCGGAAGGGGCGGGGAGCGGGTTTTTGAGCGCCGAAGTCTTCGGGGCCGTAAACCGCCCAGGGCAGGGCGGCGTCAAGGCCTATGGCGGCGAGGCGTTCGGCGGTACGGGGATAATCGGAATAAACGGCGAAGGGGAGGGGGCGTCCTGCCGCATTGCCGCCGGAACGGAGGGCCTCAAAAAGCCCCGCTGTTCCTGGCCGGGAACAGTAAAACTCCCTGAGGACCCGGATCATACGGGGCATGTATTCTTCCTGATACCAGGATTGAGCGGAAGCGGGGGAACGGCGGGTCAGCCGGGCAAGTTCCCCGAAGAATTCCCGGTAGTAGGCTTCCGGCGAACCGTAGTCGGAACCGGCAAAACGTTTCCGCGCCTGCCGCTCGGCCCGGACAAGGAAAAGATCTCCCGGTTTTGCGGCGATAAGGCGAACCGGGAGGCGTTTTGTGTCGTACAAGGTGCCGTCAAAATCAAAGATGATCCCCCCTTCACGATTAAAGGCGTCCGGGGAGAATAGCGGCTCACTTCTTAACCTGGTCGTTAAACATCTCCTGCCGCTTGGCGTCCTGCATAAGCAGGTTCAGTTTGAACTGGCCGTCCCGGTAACCTCTTTCGATGCAGGCGGCCTTGAAGTGTTCAAAAGAATCCCTAACCAAAAGGGACGTATCCGGCGCCTTGATGCGGTTGGACTCCCGCTTGGAAGCGTATTCGGAGTTGTATTCCTTGAGCTTGGCGTCCACGGCTTTGGTAAGCTCCTCGGCCCGGACCTGGGATACGGTCTGATCGATAAATTCATAGTAAAAACGATAGTTGGACCGTTCGGGATTGGCAAACCCGGCAAAAAAGTTCAGAGGAAGCCCGAACTCATGACTGCAAGCGCGGATCGCTTCAATGAACTGCCGCTCATGGAGCTTCTCTCCCGTCAGGCTGATGGTCCCGTTCACCTTTTGGATGAATTTAAGGAGGGGGAATTCGTTGTAGTAACCGGTAATTTCCACCAAATCCGTCATATTGTACCGGTAAAGCCCCGCGGAAGTAGTCACTATCGGACAGTAGCGTTCGCCTTTTTTGACTTCCCACAGTTGATATATTTTGGGATTCGGATTGTCCAGTTCCGATTCATGGATAAACTCAAAATAAGTCTTATGCCCAAAGGAAACAGTGTCCAGGGTGTTGCTTTTCAAAACCAGGCCCGCCTTACATTCCGTGGCGAAATAGCCGAATTCGTGGAAGAACGTATTCTCCGGGAAGGAATTCCTCACCTTTTCCAGATATACCGAGGTGTTTCCGCACATCCAGACGTTGACGATCTGCATGTTGGGCCAGTAATGTTTGGGCAGTACCATACCGTGCCTGACCTTGAGCTGCCTGAGTTCCTCCGCCCGTTTGGGATTCGGTTTAAGGCGGCTTTCAAGAACTTTGCGGATGTCCTCGGCTATCGGGAACCGGTTACTCAAGGTTCCGTTTTCAATATCGTTTATGTATTCATCGAAAAATTCGTTGGCGTTTACCTGCATTTCCACCAGGGTACTCGGATTGGCGGTGATGATCAGGGTTACGTCCTGCTCTATGCCCATACGCATGATGGCGTAATACCGGGCTTTGTAATCGGCGATATGGAAGACATCCGCCGGCGCCGTATGCAGCACCTTCATAAAATCGGGGATGTCCCGCTGGGATATGCCGGAAATAGAGCCGAAGACCGTCCCGTCGGGGGCGGCCCCTTCTATGGCCTTGCCCACAATGGAAAGAGTTTTTCCGTAGAAAACCTTGGGCTTGTTTTGGATCATGCTGTAAAACCAAAACTGATTCGACTTTTTATAAACCTCCTGGTAATACTGTTCGGTAATGGGGATCCACTTGGGTTCTTTGGTGGTCCCGCTGGTGGTGGCGTACATTTTAGGCTTCCCGGGAAACAGGATGTCCGCTTCGCCGTTCTTATGCCGCTCCACATAGGGCCGCAGCCTTTCGTAATCGTTAATGGGAACGTGTTTCCGGAATAATTCAAACAATTGTTCCGGCGTACCCGCTTCCAGAATGGTTTGGAACCCGAATTCTTTGCCGTAAACAGTATCTTTTGCGTTGGCAAGAAAAGCTCTCAATACTTCTTCCTGGGCTTTTTTGGCGTCCTGGGATTTCTTCCCAAGCTCGGCAAGTCCTTTTTTACCGACAATGGTCAAGGCAAGACGTATGAGCCACCAGCCTTTTACCCTGCGTATCTTTTGTTCTTTCAAAGTTGTTTTTCCTCCTTCTTAATTAAATTATGACCGGACATTAATCCATTGTTTTTTTCAGGTATATATACCATATACCAGCGTTTTGATATTTACAAGGTATCGGGGCTGTCCCAAGACTGAAGTTTCGGGACAGCCCCGATCTTCTCCGGAAAATAAGAAGTGAGCCGTTTTTCTTCCCGGACGCCCTTAATCGTGCAAAAAACAGAGCCGCCGGGAAAAAAATGAACCGTCTATCTTGAAATACCGGAAATCTTGTGGTACTAATTATGATAATAAATGCATCCTAAGGAGAGCCTTACAGATAACATTATGCCGGATGATTCCTTGTATGCCCGGGGGCTTTGTTTTTCCTGTACCCGCTGTTCAGCCTGCTGCCGGTTCGAGCCCGGGTATGTGTTTCTTTCCAGGACAGATGCGGATATTCTGGCAAGCTTCCTGAACATGGAGTATACTGGGTTTATCAGGACTTATTGCCGTTGGATAAATGGTTATGAAGGTAAGGCCCGGCTTTCCCTTAAAGAAAAGGCCAATTATGACTGCATTTTCTGGAAAAATGGATGTACGGTTTACCCGGGACGGCCCAGGCAGTGCAGGACCTTTCCGTTTTGGCCGGAAATCCTTTTGTCCGGGGAAACTTGGGGTAACGCCGGGTTGTCCTGTCCGGGAATCGGAAAAGGCAAACGGTATGACCGTTCGTATATTGAATTACAGTTAAAGGAGCAGCAAGCGGATCCTGTTATAGAAAAAACGATTTGATTTATTTCGATCTTGCCCGGGCAGGCCGCTTAAAATTCGTGTCGTGCAGAACAGTCGTTCCGTAGTTTATTAAATCACATGAGGAAATATCCATGCGTATTCGGTTTTGGGGTGTCCGAGGTTCATTACCGGCTCCGTTGTTACCTGAACAAGTAAAAAGTAAGATTTCCGCGATCCTTGAACGGCTTACTCCCATGGATATAGAAAGTCCGGCCAGCAGGGAACGGTTTCTGGCGGGTCTGCCGCCCTGGCTGTTCGGGACCATAGGGGGTAATACCCCGTGCGTTTCGGTTCATTGCGAGGATTTGCAGGAATGGATCGTACTCGACGCCGGCTCAGGGATTAGGGAACTGGGAAGGGCCGCGGCCAGGGAATGTCCGAGTCCCCGGGGCTATCATCTCTTTTTTTCCCATTTCCACTGGGATCATGTCCAGGGTTTTCCCTTTTTCGATCCCGCCTATAATCCGGCGGCGCGCATTGATTTTTATTCCCCCAACCCCGGTTTGGAATCCTTCCTGAGCGGGCAAATGAGGAGTCCCTATTTCCCGATAACCTCGGAATTCGTAGTCGCCGAAAAGTGCTTTCACCAGGTAAAAGATTCCGTCACCCTGAAGGGAGTAACCATCACGTACCGGAAGATGAACCATCCCGGGGATTCGTATGCCTACTGCTTTAACGACGGCAAACACCGCTTTATCTATGCCACGGATACGGAATTGTCCGCCTCGGATTTCATCCAAACCGAAGAAAACTCATCTTTTTTCCGGTATGCCGACCTTATCATCCTGGATTCCCAGTATACCCTGGAGGAAGCGATTGAAAAATACAACTGGGGCCACAGCGCTTTCAGCCTGGCGGTTGACTTTGCGGCGAACTGGGGCATAAAACAGCTTATCCTTTTTCACCACGATCCGACCTATGACGACAGGAAACTTCTTAACATACTCCAGTCGGCCCGGTGGTACGCGGAACGTATGGGGATAAGCGGCATAGAAATCTCCCTGGCGATGGAAGGGATGGAACTGGAGCTGTAATGGCGGAGAAGGAAGGGATCTTTTTTACCCACGACGAACTGCTTGCCCTTTTTCCCCGGCTGAAAAGCCTTGAGTCCGTTTTGGGGAAAAAAGAACGGGCGGTCCTTATTAAAATGGAAAAAGTTCTCTATAAGTGTCTTTCCATAAGCGAAATTGAAACATGCCTTAGAGCGTACCGGGAGGCCCGGTGAAAAATTCAAAAAAACGCCGGCCGTTGCGGTTCTTTCTGGCTCTAACAAGTTCGGTTATTGCCGGCGGCCTGCTTCTGGCCCGTGCCGGTTTCGCCTTCCTCCTGTACGCGAACGCCCCCCCGTAGACCCGGGCGGGATTTTCTTCCGAAAATCCCGCCCGGGAACGGGGCATACGCTTTGAATACGACGGGTTTTCCGAGGCGCAAAGCGTTCTTGTGGAGATACAAGAGGGGGAAAGTTCCTATGCCGTGGGAAGGCGGCTTGAAAGGGCGGGGCTTATCAAAACCAGGCTTTTCTGGAACCTTCTTTCCCGGCTGGACGCTTCGTTCGTAAAGGCCGGGACCTACCGGATAGGGCTGCCCGCGACTCAAATGGCGATCCGGTCGGCGCTGGTTGAGGGAAGGCAGATACTTTTCAGCGTAACCATCCCGGAGGGGGTTACGCTGAAAAAAGCCGCCAGAATCCTTGAAAGCTCAAGTATCTGCGGGGCCGAAGATTTTCTTGCCGCCGCGTCCGATACGGCGATCCTCGACGACTACCGCGTACC
>JAISOQ010000318.1 GCA_031275515.1 Treponema sp.
TATGAATGGAAACATTCTTCGGACCTCTCCATTTCCCATTATCAACCCTTTCCAAAAGCGCTATTTCTTTAAAGCCCGCAGGGCGTTGAGGGTAGCGATGACCGCAACCCCCACGTCGCCGAACACGGCTTCCCACATGGCGGCTATCCCCAGAGCGCCCAGGGCCAGAATAACCAGCTTGACCCCCAGGGCAAAAATAATGTTCTGCCAGATTATGCTCCGGGTTCGTTTGGCTATGCCTATGGCTTCGGCAATTTTGGAAGGCTCGTCGGTCATGAGTACCACGTCGGCGGCTTCTATCGCCGCATCGGAGCCGACCCCTCCCATAGCTATGCCCACATCGGCCCGGGCCAGAACCGGAGCGTCATTGATGCCGTCCCCTACAAATACCAGTTTGCCCGGCCCTGAGCCGTTCCCCGCCAGTTCCTCAAGCTTTTCCACTTTTTGATGGGGCAGAAGTTCGGCGTAAACCTTGTCTATACCGGTTTCCTCGCCGATTTTCTCCGCCGTCCGCCGGGAATCTCCGGTGAACATGGCGATGGTTTTGATCCCCAGGGCTTTAAGGTCCGCGATTGCCCTTTTACTGTCCTCTTTCAATTCGTCGGAGATGAGGATATACCCGGCAAAAACGCCGTCTATTGCCAGGTAGACCGCCGTGCCGGGGAGGTCCGGCTTGGTACAGGAAATACCCGCTTCTTCCAGAAGCCTGCCGTTCCCGGCCAGTACGGTTCTGCCGTCTACCTGGACCCGCACCCCCTGGCCGGCTCGTTCCTCATATTCGGTTATTTTTTCCGCTGAAACCTGCCCGCCGTAGGCCCTAAGAATGGACTGGGCTATGGGATGGCTCGAATGGCTTTCGGCATGGGCGGCAAAGCAGAGAAGCTCCTCCCTGGTAACGCCCTGGGGAACTATGCCGGTGACGCTGAAAATCCCCCGGGTCAGCGTGCCGGTTTTGTCGAATACCACGGTGTCCACGCTGTTCAGGGCTTCCAGGTAGTTGCTGCCTTTCACCAGGATGCCCCTGCGGGAAGCGCCGCCTATGCCCCCGAAGAAGCTCAGGGGGATGGAGATGACCAAGGCGCAGGGACAGGAGACGACCAGGAACACCAAGGCCCGGCGGAGCCAGTCGGCAAAATGGGCATCAGGCAGGAGGAGGGGGGGAAGGACCGCCAGCAGCAGGGCGGCGAATACCACCGCCGGGGTGTAGTACCGGGCGAACTTGGTGATGAAGTTCTCCATTTTGGCCTTCCGGCTCCCGGCATTCTGAACTAATTGCAATATTTTGGAAACCGTGGTTTCCCCAAATTCTTTGGATACCCTGATAGTCAGGAGGCCGTTCTTGTTGATAGAACCGGACAGAACCTCACTCTCCTTTTCAACGTCCCTGGGCAGGGATTCTCCGGTCAGGGCCGAAGTATCCAGGGCGGAATGGCCCTCTATAACCGTGCCGTCCAGGGGTATTTTTTCCCCGGGCTTTACCACGATGACATCCCCCGCCTTCACCTCTTCCGGGGAGACCCGGCGCAGGCCGGTTTCGGTTTTCAGATTGGCGAAATCAGGACGTATGTCCATGAGGGCGGCAATGGATTTCCGGGAGCGGCCTACGGCGTAGGCCTGGAAAGCCTCTCCCACCTGGTAGAAAAGCATCACCGCCGCCGCTTCGGGATACTCCCCTATGGCGAAGGCCCCAACTGTGGCCAGGCTCATAAGGAAATTTTCGTCGAATACCTGCCCCCGGACAATGTTTTTTAGGGCGCCCCAAACTACATCGCCCCCGATGAGGAGGTAGCTCACCAGGAATACGGCGAATTCTATGTACCGGGGGAATGGAAATATCATGCCTGCCGCAAAGAGCAGCCCCCCGGCGCCCAGCAAGATCCGGCGCGCCAGAGTTCGCCGGTCCCCCGGGGCCTCCGCCGTTTCCGTGTTCCCGGATTTTTTCTCGTTCATCACAATATCCGGCTCAATACGCCGGATTATGGACCCGGCCTCAGCCGCGACAGCCCCGGCCTTCGCGCTGTCCCGGATCTCCAGGGTCAAAAGCTGATTCGTAAAATTCACCGTCGCCCCAAGTACGCCCTCCAGGGCGCCTACCTTTTTTTCAATCTTCCCCGCGCATACCGGGCAGCAGAGCCCTTCCAGGATGAATTCTTTCCTGATAACCCTTTCCATCTTAACCACCTCATCGAACTAAGCCGAATTGGATTGAACGGTTGACAAATCGTTCAACCAATATCCAAAAAAATAACCGAAACCCGGCTTTGTTTTCAACAGCCGAACCGCCTTATCTTTCATTTACATGGATCAATCCTTGGGCGAAAATACTGCCCACATGCTCGTCGTCCAGGGAATAATAGACAACCTTGCCGTCTTTACGGTACTTGACCAGCCTGGTCTGCCTGAGGGACCGCAGCTGATGGGAAATGGCCGACTTAGTCATCCCCAGCAGGGCGGCAATGTCGCAGACGCACATCTCGGAGTGCTGCAAGGCGCAGAGTATCCGTACCCTGGTGGAATCGCTGAACACTTTGAACATATCCGCCAGGTTGAGGAGGGTTTCATCTTCGGGCATGAGCGTTCTCACCCTGGCGATCACATCCTCATGGATGACGTTACAATCACATCTGTCGGTTTCAGGCCCCGGTCCGGTCATGGGTTCCTCCATTGGTACAACAGTTGAACATATATTCAACTATAATCATCAGATTTATAATTGTCAAGGGGAATTTGAAAAAAATCAGGGCAGGGGCATTTAAAAACTTGTCCGCGAATTAATGCGAATTTCCGCGACTTATTTCGGATAAATTCGTGAAATTGCGGACCACAGGTCCGGCGGACTGAAGTCCTATACTTCTATTTAAACTAGGAATTACCGCAGAATGACGCTCGTTGCACAGCTTCTCTCAATCATGTATGATGATCCTGTTGATCCATGCGGATTAAGCGCCTGATGCGTCCGGGGCCTGCTGACTTTTTTGTATCGTTCCATGC
>JAISOQ010000012.1 GCA_031275515.1 Treponema sp.
TTTTTTACCCGGCGCTGAGGGTATGGAGCCGTAAAAGGCTTTATAAGCCCGGTAGAAATTTGAATAATCATTAAACCCCGCGTTATAGGCGGCCTTCTGGACATTGGAGCCCTTCAATATTTCCTGCCTGGCCAATCCCAGTCGTTTTGTCCTGATATAATGATTAACCGTGGCGCCCGTGGTTTGGCGAAACAGGATGTTAAGATAGTTCTTGCTGATGCTGAACCGGCGGGCTACATCCTCCAAGGTAAGCTCCTCCCGCAGATGTTCTCCCAAGTATTTAAGCACTCCAAGGATACGTTTGTCCTTGGAGGCCGGTTCTCGTGTGTACTGTGAGTGTAACTGGGTTATCTCCGAAAGCAGGGAAACCAGCCGGCTTTTAAGGGCGATTTTTTGCAGCGGCGGTTCCATGTCTTTACACTCCAGCAGGGCAGTAATGTAGAAATTGATGTTTCGGGAAGAAGTGTTGGGAAAAAACTGAGGCCCCGTATTAAATAGTTTAAGAAAGAGGGATTGTTCGGCCTGGTCAAATAGTTCCGGCATAAAGAGGACGGAGACCCGGTGGTACAGGCGGGGGGAAAGAGGCTTCCATCCATGAAAAGCGTTCGGCGGCGTAAGAAACAGGCTTTCCGAAAGGAAGGGATACTTATATTCTTCCAGGTAGAATTCAACATCCCCGGTGAAAACATAGATAATTTCGTATTCCCCATGAACATGGGAATGGAAATCAACGCCGGACCCTATATTGCTTTTGTTGTTCCAAATATCAAGGTTATCGCTATGAATGATGTTGTTTTTATTATCCATAGGACAGCATACAATAGGATTGTGATTTTTGCAATGATTTTGATGATTCTGGCAATGGCTTTTGCAATAAACCCATGATATAAGAAAGAAGAAACCTATTGTTAAGAATGTAAGGAACCTTCATACTATGGTAATATGGTAAGCCGAAGGTTCCCCATCGGAGGAAAGGCATGAAAAAAACAATCGAGGCGCTAAAATCCGTCCCGCGTCCGGAGAAAGTTTTGCAGTTTGGGGAGGGGAATTTTTTACGGGCCTTTGTGGACTGGCAGATCGACATAGCCAACGAGAAAACAGACTTTAACGGAAACGTGGTCCTGATCCAGCCCCTGGAACAAGGCATGGGAGATGTCATAAACGCCCAGCAGGGGCTTTATACGACGGTATTGCGGGGGGTACAGAACGGCAGGACTGTAGAGGAATTCCGGCCCATTAAATCGATCAGCCGCTGCCTGAACCCATACTCCCAATTTGACGAGTACCTGGCCTGCGCGGAAAACCCCGATCTGCGCTTTGTCGTCTCCAATACTACCGAGGCGGGCATCGCTTACAACGCCGAAGACCGGCTTTCCGACCGGCCTCAGCGTTCCTTTCCCGGCAAGGTAACCGCCTTTCTCTTCCGGCGGTTTGAGCATTTCCGGGGGGATCCTTCCAAGGCGCTGGTTTTTATCCCCTGTGAATTAATCGACAAAAACGGCGATAAGCTCAAAGAAATCGTGGAGCGCTATGCCCGGGAATGGAAGCTGGGGGATGCTTTTCTTGCCTGGCTTGAATCCTGCGATTTCTGCAGCAGCCTGGTGGACCGGATTGTTCCGGGATACCCGAAAGAAGAAGCCGCCGCTATCTGTGAAAAGCTGGGCTGCGAGGACAAGCTTCTTGTGGCGGCGGAGATTTTTCATCTCTGGGTTATCGAAAGCGAAAAGGATCATTCCGGGGAACTCCCCCTGGCAAAGGCGGGACTCAACGTGGTCTGGACCCGGGACATGAGTTTTTACCGGACCCGGAAGGTGCGGATTCTGAACGGCGCCCATACTTCCATCGTCCTTGCGGCGTATCTCTACGGCCTTGATACGGTGGAACAGTGCATCAAGGATCCGCTTATTATCAGCCTGATGAAGCGGGCGATTTTTGGGGAAATTATTCCTTCCATGGAGGGCAGCGCCGCGGAACTTACCCAATATGCGAATGACGTGCTTGAGCGTTTTGCCAATCCCTACATCAAACACCTGCTCCTTTCGATAAGCCTGAATTCGGTGTCGAAATTCAAGACCAGGGCGCTTCCTTCCCTGACGGGATGTATCGCCAAAACGGGAAAACCTCCGGCGGCGCTTTCCTTTTCCCTGGCGGCCCTCATCGCCTTTTACCAGGGTACGAACCTTGCGGGCCGCGAAATGACCGGCAGCAGAAACGGTGCCGCCTATCCGATCCAGGATGATGAGGATGTTTTGAAACGCTTCGCCGCTCTCTACAGGGAGGCCGAAGGGGATGATGGGGAAAGGGCGCGGAAGATCGTCCGGGCCGTTCTTTCCTCTGCGGACTGGTGGGGGGAGGACCTTTGCGCCTATCCCGGACTCGAAGACGCGGTAAGCGGCTATCTTGGGGCTGTCTGGAGTTCCGGCATTAAAAGCGTTATCGAGGGACTTGCGGCGGACACGGCGCCTTAGGGTATGGGGAAAACGGAAAAACTAATCAGAATCAACGAAAAAGATAATGTGGCGGTTGCCATTTCCCCCCTGAAAAAGGGCGATGTCCTGTCTTTTCCGGACGGGGAGGGTTCCCTTGAGGTGAAGGACGATATTCCCGGCGGCCATAAAATCGCCCTTACGGATATTGAGGCGGGGGAGCGGATCGTCAAATACGGTTTTCCCATAGGCGCCGCGTCCGCCCGGATTAGCCGGGGCGCTCATGTTCATACCCATAATGTGCGGACCCTTCTTTCCGAAACCCCGGAATATCATTACCGTCCGGTCCAAGGAAGGGAGCGGACATATTCAGGGGACATACCCGAAATCAGCGGATTCCGCCGCGGGGACGGGAGCGCCGGGATCCGCAACGAAATATGGATCATCCCCACCGTGGGTTGTGTGAACAAAACCGCGGAAACCCTGGCGCGCTGGGGGGACAGGGAATTCGCCGGGGGGGCCATAGACGGCGTATACGCCTGGACCCACCCCTATGGCTGTTCCCAAATGGGGGATGATCACGAGACCACCAAAACCATCCTGGCGGATCTCGCCAAACACCCCAACGCCGCCGCAGTGCTGATACTGTCCCTGGGCTGCGAAAACAACACTATCGCCGGTTTTAAGGAAGCCCTGGGTCCCTATGCCGAAGACGCCGGGCGCATTGCCTTTCTGGTTACCCAGGAATGTGAGGACGAAATCGCCGGCGGCAGGGCGCTGCTCACCGCCCTGGCGGTTCAGGCGGGAAAGGCCAAACGGGAACCGGTAAAACTTTCGGAGCTTATTGTGGGCCTCAAGTGCGGCGGCTCGGACGGCTTTTCCGGCATTACCGCCAATGCCCTGGCGGGCCGCCTTTGCGACACCCTCTGCGGCATGGGGGCTTCCGCCATATTGACCGAGGCGCCGGAGATGTTCGGCGCTGAACAGATGCTTATGGATCGCTGCGAAACCAGGGAACTCTTTGACAAAACCGTTGACCTTATCGTCAATTTTAAGGAATATTACCGTTCCCACAATCAGGCGGTGTACGAAAATCCTTCCCCAGGGAACAAGGCCGGGGGCATTACGACCCTGGAGGACAAATCCTGCGGTTGTGTCCAGAAGGGGGGTACGGCGCCGGTCCGGGGAGTTTACCGGTATGGTGAACGGATAGTTCCCGGCAAGGGAGGGGTGCTGCTCCTTGAGGGGCCGGGTAATGACATTGTATCCGCCACGGCCATGACCGCCGCGGGAGCCCACCTCATTCTCTTTACCACAGGCCGGGGAACGCCTTTGGGCGCGCCGGTTCCGACGGTTAAAATTTCCAGCAATACCGCCCTGGCGGAGAAAAAGAAAAACTGGATCGATTTTGACGCCGGCGCCCTTTTTGACGCCGGCATGGAACCCTTATGTTCAGGACTTTTGGAACTCATTATTGATGTCGCATCGGGGCGCAGAAAAACTCAAAACGAATTAAACGGATATCGCGAAATCGCGATTTTTAAGAACGGGGTAACCCTATAGTTTTTTAACCAGGAGGCAGGTTATGAATTTCAACGGTAAAGCTTTTATGGATCAGGATTTTTTACTGGAAACCCAAACGGCAAAGACTTTATACCATGCCGGGGCGAAAGATGAGCCTATTTATGATTATCACTGTCATCTTATCCCCTCTCAAATTGCGGAGAACAAGCGGTTCTCCAATCTCACCGAGGTTTGGCTGGGGGGAGATCATTACAAGTGGCGCATGATGCGCGCCCTGGGCATTGACGAGTCCTATATAACCGGCGGCGCCCCGGCATACGAGAAATTTCTCGCCTGGGCGCGGACCGTCGAAAACCTGATAGGGAACCCCCTCTATCATTGGACCCACCTGGAATTGCAGCGGTATTTCAACATCTATGAGCCTCTTACCGAAAAAAGCGCCCAACGAATTTGGACGGAGGCCAATGCCCTGCTCCAAAACCCGGAATTATCCGTCAAGGGGATTTTTGAGAAATTCAAGGTTTATGCCGTCGGCACTACGGATGATCCCGCCGATTCCCTGGAATACCACAGCGCAATAGCCGCGGGGAAGGCCCCCATCGGCAGTATTGCTGCCAGGGTGATTCCTTCCTTCCGTCCGGATAAGGCCCTGAACATCAATCTGCCCGGATTTGCCGCGTATATCAAAACCCTTGCCGGGGCAAGCGGTCAGGCTATAAATTCCGTTGCCGATGTACTGGCGGCGCTGGAAAAACGGCTGGATTTCTTTGTTCTCCAGGGATGCCGCGCTTCGGATCACGCCCTTGAATATCCGCCCTTTGGCATCGCGCCGGAGGGGGAAATCGAAAAAACTTTTCAGGACGCCCTGGAGGGAAAGGCGGTAACCCTGGAAGCGGCGGACGCTTACAAGACCAAGGTTCTCTGCGCCCTGGCGGGATTCTACGCAAAACGGAATATCGTTATGCAGCTTCACCTGGCGGCGATCCGTAACTTCAATGGACGGATGGTTAAACAGCTCGGGCCGGATACAGGCTACGATGGGGTGCATGACCGTGAACAGAGCGCAAACCTGGCCGCCCTGCTTGACCGCATGGAATCAGCGGGATCAGGACTGCCGAAAACCATCCTGTACACCCTGAACCCAAAGGACTACTATCCTCTCGCTGCGATCATGGGAGGGTTTCAGGACAACTACAGTAAGGCGGAGAACCGGCAGGGCATACGGGGCAAGATTCAGCTCGGATCCGCCTGGTGGTTCTGCGATCACCGGGACGGCATGGAGGAACAGATGCGGACACTTGCCAATCTGGGCGTACTGCCCGCTTTTGTGGGGATGCTCACGGATTCCCGCAGTTTCCTCTCCTATCCCCGGCATGAATATTTCCGCCGTATACTCTGCAATCTTATCGGGAACTGGGTTGAAAACGGGGAGTATCCTGCCGATCAGGATAAGCTTTTGGAAATAGTACGGAATATTTCGTTTAGAAACGCAAAGGAATATTTCGGCTAGCGCCTTGATTGGACTAAAAGTATGGATAAATAACTAGACGAACTTTTTCCTTAAACGAGGGAAGGTCATGTAAAAACTTGTCCGCGAATTACGCGGATTTTCATGAATTGGATGGGATTTTGTTCCAGCAATTCGCATAATTCGTGGACTTTTTTCTGAAACGCCTATTGACGCATTTCCTTAATAAAGATAATAATGCTTACTATGATTCGGCTAACGGCAGGAATAAGACAGAGCTCCCAGCTTATATTATACAGATGGTCATAAAAAAAATCTACTATACAAGATCGCTGCTTTACAAAGCGGAATAACAACCCTCCGGTTCCTTTTTCAAAAATTTCAGCAAGCTCATCAAATATACCCGCCCGGGCAGCAAACAGCCCCATTCGGGCAGGAAAACGTCCTCTTTTCTTTTCAGGACGGCGTATTTCCTTTAGAACATACATTGTTTTCTCAAGAAACCCCTCTGTTTTTGAAGACCATGCCGCCGCCGTTTTGCAGGAACTTGAGGGCCTTATACAGGCGGCGGATACCGCAAACGGAAGAAGGACGTGACCGGCTTTGGCGGCAGCGGGAAGACGGC
>JAISOQ010000046.1 GCA_031275515.1 Treponema sp.
CTTGTCCAGGGGGGAATATTACCGTATCCGTATACCGGTATCCGGATCAAAGAACATCACCTGTTCGTCTTTGATGTTGAGGGATACCGGGGTATTTACCGTTACATTCGTAGAATCAGGAGCGACTATCTTGATCTCCATGCCGCCGATACGGGTAATCAGAATTGAGTGGTTTCCCTGGGGTTCGATAAAATCAATAACGGCGTCGCAGAGATAGCCCGGGGTTTTTTCTCTGCCGGGGGAAAGTTCGATAAATTCAGGCCGTATCCCCAGAACCGCCTTCCTGCCCTCCCAGGGCGCAAGCGCGGCCTTTAAGGATGCGGGGAGCCGGTAACGGATATGCTCATTTACCGCACTATAGCCTTCCCCGGTTTTTTCAATACAGATATCGAAAAAATTGGCCGGCGGCGTTCCGATAAACGAAGCCGCAAAATAAGTGGCGCTGTCGCGGTAGATCTCCATAGGCGCGCCAATCTGTTCAATTTTACCCCGGTACATGATAACGATTCTGTCCGCAAGGCTCATAGCCTCGGCTTGATCATGGGTAACAAAAATAGTGGTGGAATGTTCCATCAAGTGTATCCGTTTAAGTTCCGAGCGCATACTTACCCGCAGTTTGGCATCCAGGTTTGAAAGGGGTTCGTCCATAAGGAATATCCTGGGTTTTACCACAATTGCCCTGGCCACTGCCACCCGCTGACGCTGCCCGCCGCTCATCTGGGCAGGATACCGCTTTAGAAGCATCTCTATACCGGCAGCCTGGGCCGCAGCTTCCACCCTTTTTTTAATTTCATCTTTAGCTGTTTTTTGCAGTTTGAGAGGATAGGCGATATTGTCGAAAGCCGTCATGTGCGGCCAGATGGCGTAACTCTGGAAGATCATGGAAACGCCCCGGTCCCGGGGTTTCTTCTGCAGAATACTCTCCCCGTCCACAATAATATCCCCGCCGGAAACATCCTCCAGGCCGGAGATCATCCTGATGGTAGTAGTCTTACCGCAGCCCGAAGGTCCAAGAAAAACGATAAATTCGCCTTTTTCGATAGACAGATTCATATTATCGACGATCAAGGGGCCGTCTTTAGCATACCGTTTCTGTAGATTACGCAGTTCCAGATAACTCATCGACACTCCTTAGGAAATATAAAAAACCGGAATTATGATCATATCCCGGCGCTGCCCCACATCTGGTTGATATAGCGGCGGACGATAAAGGTAAACACCAGCGCAGGGATGATGAGGACTATGCTGCCCGCGGCGGCATATTGGATGCCGCTCGATGTGGTCCCTATTGCCTTGTATACCACCAGGGACAGGGTCTGATTGCGTTCGGTAAGAATGAGCGCAGAAATAGTATCGTTCCATGCGGTGTTGAAGGCATACATGGAACTGGCGGCCATTGCGGGAAAAGCCAGGGGCAAGGTAATGCGCAAAAAAGTTTGCAGGGAATTGGCGCCAAAGATAAGGCTCGCCTCTTCCAGTTCCCGGCTGATCCCCATAAAGATACTGGAAGTGATCCATGCGGTAAGGGCGATGTTGGGAATTGAATACAGGATAGCAAGCCCCAAAAGGGTGTCGAACATGCCGAAGCGGATCAGCAGTTTGGCCATTGGGATAGTGATGCCGGCAACGGGGAACATCCTTACTATTAGAATACCCAGATTGATCTTCTCTTTAAAGCGGAAATGATACCGGGCCATAGCAAAACCGGCCATGCTGCCCAGGGTAAGGGATATAAGGATGGTAAGCAGGGAGACAATAATGCTGTTTTTGAGGGCAGGGGCGGCATTGTTCACAATCGTAAAAAACTGGCCGAAGTTGTAAAAAACATCTTTCCGGTAACTGAATTCCCTGGGGCCCTGTTCAAGGGTTTGGGAAAAATCCTCGATCAGCTTTTCACCGGAGATATTAACATTGTACTGCCGTTTAAAATGGGTTTCCAGCCGCAAAGGATTTTTGGTGGTGATAACCGAACGGTAGCCGTTTCCCCGGTCATGGAAAAGTTCAAATTCGCCGTTCTCTGCGGGTTTTACCAGGACGGTAAGCTTCATAGACGGCAGTATCCGTTTGGGGAATTCGCTTATTTCCACCGCGCTGGAAAAGGCAATGGCGCCAAAGTACAACAGAGGGACTGCTACCAGCATAACCATACCGGCAAGGACCAGGGCGATCACCGTTTTCTGGATTATATTGAGTTTATCCATCAAAGGGCCTCCAGATAACTGCCCCGGCGGCTTATCCGATAGTAGAGCATAGTGGTAATAAAAACTGCCGCCGCCGTAGTAAAGGAAAGGGTAAAGGCCAGTTTGCTGCTGCCAGGCGCGCCGGGTATAACATCCTCGTAAAAGGCGATGCGCTCCACCAGGAAGGGAACCTTCCCATGCCCCAAAACCATCACCGCTATGGCCCAGACCTGGACTGCGGCAATAAGGCGCAGTATTACTGAGGTAATGATGGAAGGCCGCAGTATGGGCAGGGTAATGTCCTTAAAGATCCGCCACTTGGTTGCCCCAAAGGTATAGGCCGCTTCCCGCAGTTCTCTGTCTATGCCCTGCAATCCCGCGGAAAGGATAATCATAACGCCGGGAGTTACCGTCCAGGTATCAATAAGGATGATCAAAAGCAGCGCCGAAAACCCTTCGGCGTTCATAAACAGAATAGGAGCCTTGATGACGCCCAGCCCGGTTAAAATAGAGTTGATCCAGCCGTCCTTAAAGAGGCCGGTCTTCCAGAGGATGCCTACCGCCGTAGGAGTTATAGCCATAGGTATCATGGCGATAAACATAAGCATATTGGAAAATTTAAATTTGATGTTGAGAAAGACCGCAAGGATAAGGGCAAAAACGTATTGCAGGCTTACTGAAATAAGCGCAAAAAGGCCGGTATTTATTACGGACTGCACGAAAAGTTCCGAATTCCACAGGAGAATAAAATTCCCCGTCAGGGTAAATTTGCCTTCCGGGGTGGTAAAAACTTCGATCATTCCGCCTATTACCGGCGTCAGCCAGAACAGGGTATAAAAAACAAAGGCCGGCGCCATAAGAAGATACGGGGCGCATTTACGGCTGTTGAAACTCAGTGTCACGTATACCCTCCTTCCGGCTTGATCGATTTTAAGGCCCCGCGCAGAAAGCCCGGCGTCTTATTGCTGTCCGGGACCTAATAGCAGCCAAGGTTACGCCCTAATTTTTCAGGGCCCTGCACTTGGCTTCCAAATCTTGCAGGAACGCATCCTCGGGAACCTGTTTTGTCGAGAGAACCTGATTAAAGGCGTCGTGGTAGAGCAGTTTAACTGCATTCCAGTCTTTGTATTCCGTTGAGGGGACCCCTGAAACAATGGTCGTGCCAAGCATCTTATTGCCTGCGGTCATCACCACATCATCACTGCCCAGCAGCGGAGCGATTTCATTGATGGGGCTGAGTACGCCGCCGAAATTGACGCACAGTTCATAGTTTACCTGCGCAGTAGTAACATAATCTATCCACTTTGCGGCCATGTCGGCATGGGGAGCGCCTTTCTGCACGCCCCAGCACCAGGCCCCGGAAGTGGAACCCGCGCCCTTGCTGCCATTGGGCGCTGCGCCTATCACCCATTCATTGGGAGCCGCATTGTACGCAACCCCTATGGGACTCATGTGGGCGAAGGTAAGCCACACATCACCGCTCCTCATAGGATCGGTAGGAGCGCTGTACTGCGCCTGTTCAGGATAGAAAGCGTCGCCCCCGGCTATTTCGGCAATGATACCCAGAGCGCTTTTAAACCCGGCGGAGGTAAAGTCCGGAAAACCGCCGCCATATGCCAGAGCCATGCCAGCCATAGGGTAGAGAAGCTGGGAACCCTGATTCAGGGCAGGCATCATGGTTTTGCCAACCCCTTCGCCTTTGGCAATATTCACCGCCCACTGGGCATACTGTTCCCAGGTAATACCGCTGATCACATCCTGTTTGCCAAGTCCTGCAGGCAGATATTTGATTGCATCCACATTGGCGGCCAAAATATAAACGTCAAAAAAACAGGGTACAAAATAACGCACACCGTCTTTGTTGGTAACGGAATCGTACATTTTGGTAATGGTACTGCCCTGGTGGATCATGCCGCCTATATCCGCCATCCAGCCCCCATTTACATAGGGCCCCATACGGGCTGTATCAATAAAGACTACATCGCTTACGATCTTGCCGGTATCCTGCTCCGCTCCGATCTTCTTTATGCAGTCGTCCTGAGTTATAAACTCCACATTCACCTTTACCCCGTACTGCTGCTCGAACTTCTTGACAAATACATCAATAAAGTACTGCTTTTCATGAACCTGGGGAGTACCGCTGTACGCGATATTCAACTCCTTCGAGGCGCCGGACGGACTGGCAGCCTGGCCTTTCGCATAAACCGCCGCTGCCGCCGAAACCAGGATAAGCGCTGCGAATAAGAAACCTGTCATTCTTTTCATGGTAAACCTCCGTACCGATAAAAAATAAAATATTCTTTTAAGTGTACTACCAGTAGCGGCGGTGATCAAGAAAAAAATGCGGATTTGTCCGAGGCTTTCCCAAAACTTCAGTGTTGGGAAAGCCTCGTCCTAAATGGAATTATGCGGCGCGGCGACAGGCGGTGTCCCGGACGCGGTGATTTCCGGTTCGGCCTTGTTTTCCGGGAATTTGGGATGAATGGTAATCGTCTTGTTCCGGCTATCAGCGATAATATCGCCGATACTACCGGCGGACAGATCGGCGATAAAGGTGACCCCCGAGGGGTAGTCCCCTTCCAGGATGAGGCGGGACAGGGGATCTTCCAGTTCTTTTTGAATGGTCCGCCGCATGGGACGGGCGCCATATTTGGGGTCCCAGCCCTTCTCGATGAGAACCCTCCGGGCGGCGGGGGATATTCTGATGAAAAAGCCCTGTTCGGCCAGGCGCTGGGAAAGTTCCCCGATCTGCATGTCCAGAATGGCTTCCACCTGTTGTTCAGTCAGGGCGTGGAATACCACTATGTCATCCACCCGGTTGATGAATTCAGGGTTGAAAAGACTGCGCAGTTCCGAAAGGGCGGCGGCCTGTATCTCTTCGATATTCATGATCCCCGTGCCGGTCCCAAAGCCAAGACGGGAATCCCGGGATATTTCCCGCACGCCGGCGTTACTGGTCATGATGATCACCGTGTTCCTGAAATTCACCGTATGCCCCAGGCTGTCTTTGAGTTCCCCTTCCTCAAGCACCTGGAGGAGCAGGTTGAATACGTCATGGTGAGCTTTTTCAATCTCGTCGAAGAGGATCACCCGATAGGGATTTCTGCGTATTTTCTCGGTCAGGACGCCCCCTTCCTCGTACCCTATGTACCCCGGCGGCGCCCCGACAAGACGCGAAGCGTTATGCCTCTCCATGAAATCCGACATGTCGATGCGGATCAGCGCCTCCTCAGACCCGAAAAGATAGGCGGCCAAGCGTTTTGCCAGGAGGGTTTTCCCAACGCCGGTAGGTCCCAGGAAGATAAAAGAACCCATAGGCCGCCGGGGGGAGGATATTCCCGCCCGGGACCGCCTGATGGAGGAGGATATACGGTTAACCGCATCGTCCTGGCCTATGACCGCCCGGTGAATCTCTTCCTCAATATGGAGGAGACACCGGGAGTCCTGTTCTTCCAAGTGCATCAGGGGGATACCTGTGGCTTCGGACACCACCCGGCGGATATCCCCTTCGTTGACTTTTGCCCGCTCGGTACAGGTCGCCCGTTCCCAGGCTTCCCTGACCACTTCCAGGCGGGAACGGAGGCGGCGTACCCGCTCCCGGATTTCGACGGCCCGCTCAAAATTCCGGGACGAAATCATGGCGCTCCTTTCTTTGGTCAACACTTGAATTTCCATTTCAATGTCCGTAAGTTCCGGGGGCTGGACGGCGAATTCCAGCTTCCGCATGGCTCCCGCCTCATCCATGATGTCTATGGCCTTATCGGGCATGAAGCGGCCCGGGATGTACCGCTGGGCAAGCCTGGCTGCGGCAACAACCGCCTCGGGGGCATAAGCTACCCGGTGATGATTCTCGTAGCGGCTTTGAAGCCCCCGGAGAATATCAATCGTTTCGTCGGAGGTCGGCTCCTCCACCATAATGGCCTGAAAACGCCGTTCCAGGGCGGCGTCTCTTTCAAAGTGTTTGCGGTATTCCGCCAGGGTAGTGGCCCCTATACACTGGACCTCCCCCCGGGACAAGGCGGGCTTCAGCATATTTGAAGCGTCTATAGTTCCCTCGGCGCCGCCTGCGCCTATGACGGTATGAATCTCGTCGATAAAAAGAATGACGTTCCTGACCCGGGAGATTTCCCTCATGATCTTCTTGAGACGTTCCTCGAATTCACCCCGGTACTTGGTCCCCGCCACTACGGAGCCCATGTCCAGGGAAAGGATACGCCGCCCGGCCAAGGCTTCCGGCGCATCCGCGCTTACAAGGAAATGGGCAAGGCCCTCCACGAGGGCCGTCTTCCCTACCCCGGGTTCGCCCACCAGGACGGGGTTGTTCTTGGTACGCCGGGCCAGGATACGAACCGCCCGGTCTATTTCTTTACGCCGGCCAATGAGGGGGTCCAGCTTCCCCGCCCTGGCAAGGGCTGTCAGATCCCGGGAAAATTCATCCAATGTCGCGGTCATGCCGGAGGATGGGGAACTCTTTCCCCGGATCTGCTGGTGGTAAAGTTTAAAATCATCGGACTTATAATTATCCTGATGAAACATATAGGTCTGGAAACCGTCAACGATTTGATGGTATTCCCCCTCCCATTTGGGGCTTTCGCCATGGGAAAAGGTGGTTTTTACCACGACCCGGAGCATGTCGGTATCTACAGACCGCTGGTCCAGGTACACCTGAACCGGGGAATTCTGCTCCCTCATGGCGGCCAGCAGAAGGTGTTCCGTACCTATATAGTCGTTCTTCAAGGTCTGAGCTTCTTCGGCGGCGATTTCCAGCAGGGTTCTGGTCCGCTTTGAAGGCGGCACATCCCCAAACACCAGGGAACCGGACAACCGGGGGAGTGCGTTTTCGAGGACGTGCAGGAATTCAAGGAGATCGATACGCAGACACATCAGGGCTTTACAGGCTATTCCCGCGCCGTCTTTAAGAAGGGAAATAACGGCATGCTCCGGCAAAAGCTGCTCGGAATTAAATCGCCGGGCTTCTTCCTGAGCATCCAGCGTCAAAATGCGCTGCGCCCGCTGTGTCAAACCCTTAAACAAGGAAATACCTCCTAAACGCTGCTTATCTTAGTATACCTTATTATATACAGGGACACAAGACGGCACGTTGCCTCATTGAAAATGTTACCGAAAAGAGGTCATGCCTCAAATAGAAAATGTTACCCAAATTATACTGGGGACGCTCAAAGGAGGGCGTCCTAATGGGGTTAAACATGAAAGAAAAACAGGCGGTGACACTGGAATATAAAGCCCGGTATCAAAAGACAACGAAAAAAGCGAAGTCAGCTCTGCTCGATGAATTTACCCGGCTCACCGGCTATCACCGGAAATCCGCCGTCCGCCTCTTACATGCCCGTCCGGTCAAACCGGTCATGGTGTATGCGGGCGGGAAGGCGGTAAAGCTCAAGGCGAAAAAAAAGCGGCCCCCCAACCGTAAAGGCAAGCGGGTCTATACCAATGAGGTCATCGCTGCCCTCCGCCTGATCTGGACCTTCTTCTGGTTCAAATGCGGAAAAATCCTGGCCCCCCTCATGGGGCAACAGATGCCGTATATCGTCGTCTGGCCGGCCTTCAACATTACCCCCGGCATCGCTGAAAAACTCAAAACCATCAGTCCCGCGACTATCGACCGATACCTCAAAAAAGACAAGGACGCCCTCAGGTTGAAGGGGAAAAGTCTCACCAAACCCCTGCATTCCCTGAAAAGCCGTATCCCCATACGGACCTTTTACACCAGCGAGGAGCGGAAAAAGCCCGGTTTCTGGCAAATCGTCACCGGCGGACTTCAGTCCGACACCATTGCGGACAGGCCACGTTCGGCCAGTATGTCCATACCTTGACCGCCACCGATGTCTCCTCAGGCTGGGTGGAGCTTCGCTCCCTCCTCAATAA
>JAISOQ010000082.1 GCA_031275515.1 Treponema sp.
CCCTGCCGTTGTCCATCGAGGGTTTTTGCGCACATCTCGTCAAAGAGCGCCCGGGCGTCTGCCGGCGGCAGAGCCTGTACCGCAAAGTCCAGGGAGAAGACGCGGAAAGCTTTTTCCCGGTCCCCTTCAAACACGGCCTCCAGGATCCCCTCCTGGGCCTGTACATGGGGCAGGATAAGGGCGCGCAGATCAACCGGCAGCTTTTCGCATACCAGGGGCTGAATAGTATCCCGTGAGAAGAAGGCGTTGGTCTCGACCACCGCATCCGGGGGAAGATCCGGCATCTGCCCCTGGTTCGGCATATTCACATTACTTACCAGGCTGCCCAGCCCCAGCAGGGCCTTTACAATTTTAATCCCTTCTTCCCCTGATTCGACGGGAACAAGCGTTTTCGTCCCTTCCCGATAGGCCCCTGCCTGGCGTATCAGCGTTTCCCGGTTGGCGACGCGCCAGGATACCGGGGTCAGCGCAAAGCCCCAGCTTTCCACCTGGGCGGGATTGGCAAGGTACCACGAGTGAGGGCAAAACTCCGCAAGGTGCCGGTCTCCTGCCGCGGCTATCAGGCCGTACCGGCGGAACAGGTCCATCTTGACGCGCTCGGAAGAAGAGAAGTACTTCCGTCTATGGGCCTCTTCCTGATCTTCGGCAGGGGAGGGGGAGGCGCCGGCGCTGCCTGCCGCAAAGGTAGTTGCGGCCCCCGCTCCCTTAAAGCCCGGTTCAGCGTACTTGTCCACAAATTGTTTATAATAGGGAAAAATATCGATGTCTTTCCACGAGGCCCTGTCGATCCAGGTAAAATGATTGATTCCCAAGACACGGGTAGCAAGGTCTTCCCGCCTGATGCTTCCCGCCGGCGCAAGACCCGCGTCTTCCAGTACGGCGGCCAGGAGTTTTTGGGTGTTAAACACCTCGTGACAACAGCCCGCAGCTTTGATGCCGGGGAATTCTTTGTACAGTGTGCGGGTGCAGATGCTCATAGGGTTGGTGTAGTTGATGACCCACGCATCGGGGGCATATTTCCGTATTGCCCGGGCAATCTCCCGGAACTGGGGGATCGTGCGCATGGCCCGGATGATCCCGCCTGCCCCCGCCGTATCGCCGACGGACTGATAAATGCCGTATTTCTCCGGGAGATGCACATCCGCCGCCATTTCCTCAAAATCCCCGGGGAGGATCGAGACAAAGACGAAGCCGCTTCCGGTAAGGGCGTCTTCCAGGGAAGGATTGGCGTGAAACGTCCAGCGGCCCGGGTTATGCCGTTCCATGAGGGAATTGCCGATTATCTCGTTTGTCTTTGCGTCTTCCGGTTTTATATCGTACAGCTCAATACGCCCGGAAATCTCTTTTTCAAAGGCCAAATCCTGCATCAAGACCCAGGCCCAGTTGCGCGACCCGCCGCCAATGTAGCATATTTTCATAGGTATCATTGAAACGGCAAATCGAAAAACCGGCTAACCAATATTTGTTGGAATCTTACCACAAATTGCTTTTTTTAGAAAAAAATTTCTAGTTTCGATAGGCGGAGGGATTGGTTCCCGTATATTCTTTAAACAGGCGGTTAAAGGTGGTAAGGCTCTGGAAACCGCAGAGATAGGCAATATCAATGATAGGCATGTCGGATTCGGCAAGATACTGCCGCGCCCTGCTCAAACGGACCCGGGAAAGATGATCATGATACCCCAGGCCGGTCTGTTCCTTTAGAAAACGGGTAAGGTAGTATTTACTCAAGCCAACCTCAAGCGCCGCATCCTCCAGTTTGAGATCGGGATTATCAAAGTTACTGTAAATAAAAGAAAATATCTGTTCGAGGTACCGGGTATGGTTCTTTTCGTTTGTGATCCTGTCGGTATTGATTGTTTCCTCTGCCGCCATATTCCGCAGAAAAAAGGCTCCCAGTTTATATAAGTCCGATTTAATAACCCAGCGATAGCCCGATTCCTTTTTTTGAAATTCTCTGTTGATATCCATCAAAATAGTTTCCAGCAGCGGATACACGGAAGGGTCCCGGGAAGGGCTAATCCGGGGGGGCCTGCCAAAAACCGGCTTCTTCACTTTCTGATCCTCCATCAGGGACAGGGGTTCATCAAAAATTTCACGGCCAAACTGAAAAATACGTACCGACGCTTCGGGGCTTGGATCGGAAAAGCCGTGTATTAACCCCGTGTCCACGATAAAAATATCTCCCTGCCGGCCTTCCCAGGTTTTCTCGTTAATCAGTACCGTTAAGTGCCCTTCGAGAACGTACAGTATTTCGATCTGCTCATGCCAGTGCAGGGGAAACCAGAAGGGTTTTTTAGGGCTATCCAGGGCTGCAAAAGGAAATGACCGGTTTACAAGTTCCTTTTGGTGGAACGGCATCTGATCCATTACGTTAATCCTACCATAGGGTATCGGTTTCTTACAATGAGTTATTTCTAACTTGGCCTGGCGGTATTGGTTTCCTCCCGGCCCCGGGTCTTCGTTGGCAGGTCTTGTTTTCCTCTCGTTTCTGATGGGGGATGAAATTCTTGACCCGTTCCCACAGGTCATCTGTCAGTTCCCAGGATTTGATCCCTCTTCCTGTTACTCGTTTCATATCTCCTTTATCGGCTCTTCCCTATTTGCGGATAAGTTCTTAGTCCGAGAACTCCGCCCGCTCCTCAATAAAGCCCAAAAATGGATTTTATAGGTGCCCTTCCGGACATCCAATCTGGCCTTCCCTTCCCCCCTTCCTCGGCGTCGACAGCGACAACGCCTCGGAGTTTATAAACCCTTCCCTCCTGTGTTCTGGAGTGATTCCCACCGTATCACCTTCATCCGCACCCGGCCCTACAAGAAAAACGACAACTGTTTGGCAAAACTCCCCCAAATCCCGTTCTTCGGATAAGCATATTTGGGTTAGATTTTTTATGAGGCAATGCGTGATACGAAATGCCTCATTTTAAAAAGTAACCGAAGGGCAGGATGCCTCATTAAGAAACTTTAGGCCGCAGGTTCCCTTCCGGAGGAAGGGGACTGAGAGGCGACGGCCTCCCGCAACGCGAGGATAGCCTTGTTGACAGTGTGTTGTAACTGAACCGGATTGTAAAGCCCGCAGAGTCGTCTCAGTTCCACCTCGGGCGACAACGCCTCCGATTCTAAAAGAAGTTGGTAAGGACTGCGAGGCGCGTCATATTTTTTGATCTCTTTGGAGCCGGCCTTCACCTTGCTTTCAAGCTTCATGGTGGGCATGAAGAAGTTGAGGAGGGGGACAGGGAGCGATAGACCCCTGTAAGAGATTCCTGTAAAGCGTCTCCTTCAAGGCGGTCATAGCCGACATACTTCCGGACCACCGCGCCGTTTTTCTGTTCCACGAAACAATTATCGTTTTTCTGATGGTCTCTTGAGCGGATGAATGGGATGGGGCAGGCTGGATTGCGGTGCCAATCAGCGGGTTTTTGGGCTGATGGACAGGAGCTTATCCCTGACGGCAGGGGTAATGCCGAAGGCCGGCCATTGAGCGATGAAGTGCATGTGCTGGCGGATGAGGAGAGCGAGGAGCTGCGAACCTTCGGTTCGACCGCATTTATACCAGAAGAACGTCCAGATGAAGCGGAGGGAATTGATGACCTCATCGGTATAGATTTTTTTCCGGTGCGGTTGGACGGTTTAGGTTTGGAGGGCTTAAGTTTAACCGCCTTGCCTTTGACGACGAGCAGGGCTTCCGGGGTCTGCGGCTTGTTCAGGATACGCAGGGTGTATTTCCGGTTTTTGCAGCCGGTGGCCTGGATGAATTCGTCGAGGATAGCCGACTTTTCTTTTCGTGTAGTTTTCTGGTAGCAGGAACGGATCTGCCTGGCAACTGCCTTTTTTTCTTGCATAGTTAACCCCATGTTGACCTCCGATAGCTATTGACATATAAAAAAATATTTGATAAAATAAAATAGACTTGGATCCGTATAAAATTTTTCGATATTTTTCCTAATTTCTTATGAAACCCGGATTCAACTGGCAAGTGCAACACCGCCGCATTTGGCAAAAACCTCAGCGGGAGTTTTAAAACCCAGACACTTCATCGGTGTCGCGTTAATTCTGCTTACAACCTTATCTATCTT
>JAISOQ010000116.1 GCA_031275515.1 Treponema sp.
TTTGTTCTCAGAGTAAACGCCGATGCCCTGCCCTTACCCAAAAACAGCTTGACAAAATCAATAATCGGCCTCGCAAGTTTTTAGGCTGCCTGACTCCTTACGAAGTTTTTTCGTCATAAAATTCACACTTCAAAAAAATTCCGCGTAACAATTAAATCCATTAATTAAACTGGTATCAATATTGCCAACTCTGGAGGAACCAAAAATATATGAGTCAAATTTGCCGGGATTCTCAATGATATTTATACATTTTTATGCCAAATGCTGTATAAGGTTCCGGCTGTATATGCCAGGCCGCGCTAACCAGTATTTAGTCCGGCCTGGCAGAGGGGCAGGGGTAACAAAGGTTACCCTCCATTCTCCCCCTCAGGCTCTTAGCCTCCCACGCGGATCGTCAGCCATGCATCGTCGTAGAGCTGGAGGTTTTCGCCTACATCGTCCTTGAGTTCTACGTTGATGAGCTCCTCCGCCGTGTAGTAGGGGGTAATCTCTTTGAGATCCCGGGCGGGGATATTGGCAGTGGCGGGAAAGCCGAAGTAGTCGGTAAATTCGGCGTAAATATCCGGGCGGTGAATAAAGTCGATGAACTTATAGGCCAGGTCCATATTCTTTGCGCCCTTGAGAATACACATACTGTCGATGTATGCGGGACCGCCTTCCGGGGGAATAAAGAAAACGGTGTTCGCCTTGAGTTCGTCGGAGATCTCTTCGTATACGACTTCGGCGTAGCCCTGGACAACCCAGAAGTCCTCGTCGGCAA
Source organism: Treponema sp. (assembly GCA_031275515.1). Classification (GTDB taxonomy): domain Bacteria; phylum Spirochaetota; class Spirochaetia; order Treponematales; family Breznakiellaceae; genus JAIRLK01. The sequence continues at coordinate 761 of JAISOQ010000116.1, forward strand.
AACCCTTGCCAAAGGCTTCGGCGTCAAACTTGAGGAGATTCGGTTTCCATTCATTGTTAACCACGTCACGGGCGGCGGCGATTTCAGCGGGGTTCACAGTGTTCACCGAATAACCCAGGTAGCTGAGGGCGTCGCCCAGCACTTCCCTCATGTCGTCCAGCATGGTCATTTTTCCGCGCAGGTCTGTGCGGCCAAAGATGGACCAGCTCTTTTCGTAGTCGGGGACGCGGGCGGTATTGACAGCGATTCCGGCGGCGCCGAAATAGTAGGGAACCGCATAGTCCATGCCGGGATCGTAGGTTGCTTTTTGGAGCACCAGCGGATCGATGTTGCCCATATTCTGCAATTTGGACTTATCGAGTTTTTCGAGCATTCCCTGCTTAATCATGATGGAAACATAGTCTCCCGAGGGGAAAACCAAATCGTATCCTGTACCGCCGGTCAGGAGTTTGGCGTAGAGTTCCTCGTTGGAGGCAAACGTGTCATACACGATGGTTACGCCGTATTCCTGCTCGAATTTTCTCAGGATAGAATCAGGGGTGTAGTAAGTCCAGTTGTAGACATAAAGCCGTGTGGAGCTTTGAGCCTGACGGGACGCCGTCTGGGTCTCCTCTTTCTTCGAACAGCCGCCGAGAGCAACCGTGGCGGACAACACCGCCCACAGCGCCCCAGCCGCTATAAGATTTTTTTTCATCTTTTCCTCCTCGTACTGAATTCCTGGTTCAGCACTTTTTCGTATTTTGAACCGCTTTTGGGACAATCCTCCCGTGTGGCGGATTCAATGCGTAAAAGGTTCATTCTATTTTGCCGCGATATATTTTAAGAAGTTCCTGAGCAGGCAGGTAAGAAGTACGGTTCCCAGGATCATAACCACCGACAGAGCATTTATTACCGGGGATATTCCAAAACGGATGGCCGAATAGATGTACAGCGGCAGCGTTGTCGAACCGGGCCCTGCGACAAAATAGGTTATAACAAAATCTTCCAGAGATATAGTTACTGCTGTTAAAAAGCCGGAGATAATACCGGGCATACAGATGGGAACGGTTACCCGTATCAGGGTCTGCCGCTCATTCGCTCCGAGATCCCGGGAGGCTTCTATGATGGAAAAATCAAACTCGTCCAGCCTGGCCATAACCATGAGGAACACGAAAGGCAGGTTAAACGTGGTATGGGCAATAAAAATGGTAAGAAGTCCCAGGGATATTTTTACTCCCGCAAAAAACAGGGCCAGAGAAACGCCAATGATAATCTCCGGCAGTATCATGGGGAGGAACGAAATGGTCTGAACGTAGTTCCGCAGTTTAAAGCGGTACCAGTTGACGCCTATGGCGCCGAAAGTCCCCAGTATTGTTGCGGTCCCTGCGGAGGTCAGGGCAATCACAATGCTGTTCCAAAAAGCCCTCCAGAGATCCCGGGAATGGAAGAAAAGCTGTTCATACCAGACAAAGGAGAAGCCGGTCCACTTCATGCCTTTGGAGGCGTTGAAGGAATAGAGGATCAGCACCATAAGGGGAAGAAAGAGGAACACCACCGTAGCGATGAATATGACCTGGGAAAGGGAAAACCTGGAGATGGATGCCCGCCTGGCATGGCGCGCCGCTTCCCCGGGCGCTCCCCCGCCTTTGAGGGGAGTGATGAAGCTGCGTATGTTCAGTTTCATACCCCTTGCCTCCCGCCGGAAATTCCCGCAGTTCCGGAAACCCCCAGGGCATGGCGGCTCTGGTCCGTAAGACGCCTGGCGTCCCTTTTTTGGAGGTTCATCATGATGAGAATACCCGCCGTAGTCACCAGGGTAAGGACCATGGAAATCGCCGATGCCAGCGGCCAGTTCCGGGCCTTGGTCAGCTGATCCGCCACTACGTTCCCCAGCATATAGGATTCCTTTCCGCCGACCAGCAGGGGTACTGCATAGGCCCCAAAGATGGGGATAAAAGTGAAAAGCACTGCCGTATAGATGCCGCTCCTGATGTTCGGCAGCAGCACCTTTACTATCGCCATAGGCTTGGAAGCCCCCAGGTCCCGGGCCGCCTCCAGCAGGGAAAAATCGAATTTATCAATAGTAGAAAAGAGGGGCAGAATGGCGTAAGGCAGGTACATGTAGACCAGCACCAGGATCACTGCCGGCTGATTGTAGATGAATTGAATATAGTCCTTGAGCAGCCCTATCCGTATAAGGAATTCGTTCAAAAAGCCGTTGTTCCCCAGAATGTTCATCCAGGCGAATACCCGGATAAGGAAATTAGTCCAAAAAGGGATGATGATGACGAGGAGCAGCGCCGTCTGATGCCGGCTTTTGGCCATGTAGTATCCGCAGGGCAGGGCAAAGAAAATGGTGATCACCGTGGCGGCCAGGGACGTTATAACCGTGCGGACCGTGATGATCATTAAACTGGGGTTCCCCAGGGCCCGGTAAGCGTCCAGGGAAAGCCGCCCCGGGGCGACGCCTCCATAGAGGCCCTTCTTATGGAAACTGTAGGCCACAATGATGATGAGGGGCGCCAGGAAAAAGGCAGTGAACCACAGAGCCATAGGACCAGAGTAGAGAAGTCCGTAATTGCGCTTTTCGGCGGCAAGCATTTTTTCCGCGGGTTTGGCGGAAGACAGTGAGGCGCTCACGGCTCTTTAATCCCGACGATATACCCGTCGTTAGCGCTCCAGGAAAGAAATACCGAATCCTTCCATACAATATCCGGCCCTTCATCTGAATATTTAGCGTGCTGTTTGATGACCCGGATAAGAACGTTCCCGGAGGTTTTGACGTAGAATTTAGTCTGGAATCCCGAATAAATAGGCTCGTCAACCACCCCCTGAAAATGGTTGATATCCTCCCGTTTAGTAACGGGTTTTTCCTTGGAAATGACAATCTTCTCCGGCCTGATGGTAAAACTCACTTTTTGGCCCGGTTTAATATGGTCTACGGTAGTCACCTTGATTCTGCCGAGTTCCGGAATATCCAGTTCCGCCATATATTCCGGCGCGGCGGGCTTGTCTATCTTTTCCACCGAAGCCACTATGGCGTCGAAAAGATTGGTCTCGCCGATGAAACGGGCCACAAAATCCGTGGCCGGACTCTCGTAGATTTCGTGGGGGGTGCCCACCTGGAGAACATCTCCCTGGTTCATCACCGCGATCCGGTCGGAAACCGACAGGGCTTCCTGCTGGTCATGGGTGACATAGATGAACGTAATGCCTATCTTATCGTGAATCTGGTCCAGCTCTATAAGCATGTGCTGTCTGAGCTTGGCATCCAGGGCGGAAAGAGGCTCGTCCAGCAGAAGCACCCGGGGTTCATTGATCAGCGCCCTGGCAATGGCGACCCGCTGTTTCTGCCCCCCGGAAAGCTGGTTCGGCCTCTTTTGAGCGTGGCCTTCCAACTGGACCAGCTTGAGATATTCCTTCACCTTTGCGTTAATCTCCGGCTGAGGGGTCTTCTTTATCCTGAGGGAAAAAGCCACATTTTCAAACACCGAAAGGTGGGGAAACAGGGCATAATTCTGAAACACCGTGTTTACCTGCCGGCGGTTAGGGGACAGGGGAAGCACATCAGTTCCGTCAAGCGTCACTGCGCCGTAATCTGGGATCTCGAAACCTGCAATGATACGCAGGAGGGTAGTTTTACCGCATCCCGAAGGTCCCAAAAGGGAGAAAAATTCGCCCTTTTTAATCTCAATGTCTACATCATGTAAAACCGTAAAATCACCAAAGGATTTTGAAACCCCCTTGATGACCACATCGCTCCCTTTCAATACGGTTCTCGCAACCTCCCTTCTCCGGGCAAATAATAGTTCCTTCCGGAACCACTTTGAAAAATACAGATAAAGGTACAATGCGTATTTTAGCCGTCATTGTCAATGAGTCTCTATGGGAATTCTAATCCGAACAGAAAAAAATAAGCGGATTTTTCCCGAATTTTGTTACGATTTCTTTTGAAGAACCGCCGGAACCCCGGAAAGGCTTTTGGGCTCCCAGGCTTGGCGCTTCATGCTTTAACGGTCTTTTCCAGGTCCAGCAGATACTGCTTTACGGGCAGTCCGCCGCCATATCCGGTCAGCCCGCCGTCCTTGCCTATCACCCGGTGACAGGGGATGATGATAACAATGGGGTTGCGGTTATTGGCCATCCCGACCGCCCGGAGCGCCTTTGGCCGTCCGATCTGGGCGGCTATATCCTGATAGCAGCGGGTTTCTCCCAGGGGAATGGTCAGCAGGGCCTTCCATACGGCAAGCTGAAAATCCGTACCCCGTAAGGTCATGGGCAGGTCAAAGGACCGCCGCCTGCCGTCAAAGTATTCGGCAAGCTGGTCCGCCGCTTTTTTGATTACAGGAGTCTCGGCAATGACGGCGTCCGGGAAAGTTTTGTCCCGGCCAAAGAAAACTCCGGTTATAGCGCCGGCTTCTTCGGTAATTCCCAGCGCGCCGACAGGATAATCATAAAAGAATAGACTTTTCATGCGTTCCTTCTTAATTTGCGAATTTAGGGAGGGAGAATCCCCCCTGCGGTCATAGGCGGTTACTTTGGGGGGGCCCGCATTGGAGACCCAGTGGGGTCAGACCTCTGTTGCGGGGTCAGACCTCTGTTATGGGGTCAGACCTCTTGTGGGGTCAGACCTCCCCCTTTAAGTAAACGCATATACCCCTGCGTCCAGGCCCCAGTCACGGCCTGCCCTCACGCCTCCGGTCCCAAAGGCCCTGCCGCCAGGATCCCCTTCCAGCGGCACAACCGCTCCCTGCACTTTTACGGTTGATCCCCCAAAACCATCACCTTCTTCAAGACAAGTGAGTTTGTCCCAAAACTGAAGTTTTGGGAAGCCTCAAGTATCTCAACCTATCTGGGGGAGGCGGTACGAATTACCTATACAGTTCCCCGCCCTGCAAAAATTGAACAGGCTCTCAGCCAGTCGTCCTCCAAATGCAGTCCCCGAATCTCAAAGGCAAACCGGCTTTGAGTTCATGGAACACTGCGGCAAAAACTGCCGGGGCCTTATGCCGGCGGAACAGCGGTTCCCGGTTGTTAATGCGGGTATGTATTTCGTACCCCCCCTGTTTGAATATGCGTAAAGGTCTCATATAAAGTATATGGGCCGGACCTTTCGGGAGTGATATACCCTCCCAAGAACAAGGAGAGCGTCTTTATTTGCGGGTAAAGTTTAGCTCAGACAGGCGGGATATTAAACCCGAATGGGACTAATAAAATAAGCGTCCCCGAAGCCGGGGACGCCGGCGCTTTAAAGTTTTTCGCCGTTGCTGGCGATCACATCCTTGTACCAAAAGAAGCTCTTTTTCCGGGAACGCTTCAATGTACCGTTACCTTCATCATCCCTGTCAACATAGATGAATCCGTAACGTTTTGCCATCTCTCCGGTACTGGCGCTTACTATGTCTATACAGCCCCAGGGGGTGTAGCCCATAAGATCAACGCCGTCCTGTTCAACCACGTCTTTCATCGCCTTGATGTGTTCCCTGAGATATTCGATACGGTAATCATCGTTAATGTGAGTATTCCGATACCACCCGGCCAGTGAATCCGGAGGTATCCGGGCAGTGGTTCTGGTGTAAAACGGGAGCCGGTTCTGGAAACTAGCGGGCAGTGAATCCGGTAGTATCCGGGCAGTTCCGACATCTTGAAACCAATCCTG
>JAISOQ010000120.1 GCA_031275515.1 Treponema sp.
CTGGCTTATTCCGGACATGGCGATAATGGCCATTTTAATGTTGAAACGCCTGACGATTTCCGGCCCCAGGCCGGTATCGTGGATAATAGGTATCCCCCTGTAATCATCGGCGGAGGTAAGGCCGTTGTCCAGGATCAACACCGGAACATAACCCAGGCGCCTGTTTTTCAAAAGTTGATCGACTACCGTTTTTCCGGTATTGCCCGAGCCGTAAATAACCGCGGGTATGCCCTTTATGTTGGCCTTTTGTAAAATAAAGTAGGTGAAGGAACGGCAGGTCAGGAGGATCAGGGGTGAAAAGCAAAAACTGACGATAAAGGCGGCCGAGATGACGTCGAATTCGGCGTCTTCAATATAGCGGGAAAAGATGATGTCCCCGTGGGCAAGCAGGGAACTAAGGGTAAAATTCTTCAGTTCATCCGCCGGGGCCAGGGCAATCCCCGGGTACAGGCGAAACATCGCGAAAAAAATGATAAAAACCGGCAGATACGGCCAGTACATGACAAAGGACTTGAAATTAATGGCGTTTAAATCATACAGGTTGACCAGGAAGAAACCCGTACCAAAGGAAACCATGACTCCAAACAGATCGGAAACCATCGAGATAGTCGATATTAGGGCGGAACTGGTGCGGTGAAAACGGCTGCGATACCAGATTTCAAATTCAGTCAGGGACATTACACTATAAGCATGAAGGAAAATTGCCTTTTTTGCAAGGCTGCCGGTATTCATGCCAGGATAAACGCATAGAAATATATTTTAACCACGAACACACGAACGGAAGAATATGAACCACGAACCACACCGGGCCTCCGGCCCGAAACCACACGAACGGAAGATGGGTAATTTAAGTCCTCTATTTTTTTCCAGCCTCGTTTTTTTACCACCGCAGGAAGGGAAAGAGAGAATTCAGGTAAAATCAAGGTTATCAAAGCAGGAGTTCGTGTCTGTTCGTGTGAAAGCAGGCCGGTTTTCCGGGTACATATCGGGGACATCAAAGCACGACAGACCCCGTTCGTGAGGTTTCGGGCTAAAGCCCGGTGGCCATTAAAATTCTATGCGTTTATCCTGTATTCATGCCAGGGCAAACACGGCTAAATTCCTTTGGAATTGAGGATATCCCGGGAGTGTAAGATGGAATCGAGCCATACCGGTAAGGAGCGGAAACCGTGGAAGAACATGCTGAAATCGCGGTACCAGCTCATGTTGCAGTCGTTGCAGCTGGGCAGTTCCAGGGCTTTTTCCATGGTGAGGATGTTTCCCAGTACATTGGGAAGCTGCATACAGGGACGCACGTCAAAGAACCAGTCCACGAAAAGCACCCTGGTTCCCCCGTAACAGCGGTACTTTACGCTGGAGGGATCTTCCAGGTAGTTGATGATGTTTTTCATGGAAATCACGGAGTTGATGATTCCGTATTTGCCGGTCTTTTTCAGCCTTATGGCTTCCTCAAGCCCGTGGATAACCTTTTCCCTGGAAAGGCTGATGCCTTCCCCTCCCAAAGGGTACACCTGGGATTTGGAGAAGGTGGGATAGTTCAGGGAGACAAAGTCGTAGCCCATGTTTTTTGCCCGCAGGCAGACCTGATCGAGCTTGTCGTAATTATCGTTCCAGATAAGGACCGACGCCATGGTCTTTAAAGAAGTTTTACGGACAAGTTCCATTGCCCTGGCCATTTCTTCCATAATATTGGGGATCTTCCGGGATTCCGCCATAGTTACGGGATCCCCCGAATCGAAAGAAACGCTGATAAGATCGCAGCCCGCGTCTTCCAGCCTTTTCAGAATATCGTTGCGCATGAGTAACTGGGGAGCGGCGTCCAGAACCGCGTTGTTTACGTTCCGTTTTGTCGCCCGTTCCACAAAGTCAACCACGTTGGGGTGAAGCAGGGGTTCTCCGCCGGTAATGGTCAGATGAGACACCCCAAAATCCGCGAGCCGGTCGATTGCGGTAAGGGCCTTCTCCCTATCGACAAAGATCTTCGGCTGCTGCTTCCAGATGTCGCAAAAAGAGCATTTTGCTATGCAGGCGTTTGTTATGGCAAATTCGGTAAAGCGTAATTTGCCCCCGATAAAATTTTTAAAAATATTCCAGTTCTTTCCCAGAGCCATTTCGATATCCCTTTAATGTCGAGTTTATATTGGGCGCATCCGGCGCTGTCAGACCCTCCGGGTCTGGCGCCGGACCGGGCTTTTCGGGGCTCCGCGTGTCCGCAATAGCGGCCCGCTCCGGCCTCCTCACCCCGCTTACGCGGGGTTGCGGGGGCTGTCGCCCCTGCGGGGCGGCACCCCTCCAATCCCTTGCGCTTGGCTATTGATACTTTTGGTGACAAAACTTAAATTCAGGCCTGTTATTTTGCGTCCGCGAGAGTTCCGAATTTCGGCCTGACACTCACCGTCAAGGCAAATTCAAAGCCCTGTTGGGTTTTGCCGCTTACGTGGCCGGCGTTGTTTACTATACGGTACCCCGGCTCAAAACCGACCCTTAACCAGGGCAGGGGAGTGTAGATCCCCCGCAGACTGAAGGTATAGCTGTTGATTGGAATCCCGGTGGGGGGAACCACCATCCCGTAATACCTGTGGCTGGGGCGGTAATAATCGGCTTCCCTGTCGAAGATATCCGTGCCGGAACGTTCCCCCTGGGCCGCGCAGACAAAGGAAAATTCCAGGGACCAGGTATTGAGTCTGTGGTAACCGAACCAGA
>JAISOQ010000158.1 GCA_031275515.1 Treponema sp.
CCCCCCTTAACCGGCGGAGGATACTGCAATAGATCAATAGCAGCCGCTGTCCCGCTTATGGCTGCAAGAACCACAAACACTAAAACCAGTTTTTTCATTAAAAAAACTCCTAACATTAATTAATTCCACGCCCAGGGCGTGTTTTTTTATAGATAAAACCGCCGGGATAACCAGGGCTAACCCCGTCCGGTTCCTCCATTAAACTATAAAAATCATCCGGTTCTTTATGGCGACAATTCGTACTAAATATGGAAAAAACCTTAAATTTGCCATAAAAATTCATAATAAACATTAAATATGCAATTATTGGGGTATACGGGGTTTAAAGCCCGGTAGCGATCTACAAAATATGTATGAAGTTATATATCCTGTTGGCGTAGCGGAAGTACCTCACTTGATTCTGGGGGCCAAGTTTAGGACTTGCCGCGGGGTATCGAAGATTTCTCGAGGGAGCGCCGAAGACATTTGAGATCAGACAGCCTGGCATTGCCGGGAAGTCTGTGGAGCGGAAGGCCCGGGGGCTGGAAGAAAAGCTGCCGGCAAAGGACGAGGAAGGACAGGGCGGGGGAAGTGAAGTCGATAATGGGGGAACCGTAAAGCCGCCGGATAAACAGGCTGGAAAAACTATCGATGGAACTTGAGGCATGGCAACATGACCGGAATACAAAGCAGAACAGAGGCCGAAAGCAGTTTAGGACAGAAGATGCCCGAACAAAACTTCATGGCTTATATCCGAACTTTTAGCTTGAACAACCTATTCAGTCCGCTTTTTATATCCTTCTTTTTTTTCGCACGGTCAACCGGAGGACGCGATTCACTTCCCAGATTATTAGGATTAATTATCGGAATACGCTCCCGGCTTCTGATAAAATTGTCAATGACCGAAGAATCATAGGCCGCGTCCATAAGATTGTAACAAAAAAGATTTTGCTCTCCCTCATTTTTTCCAGCGGAATTACCATTTGACTATCATGTATGTTCGCACCGCTTACAAACGAGCAGAGAGGAAAACCCGTACCCGCTGACATCAAGATGCAGTTTGTAACCGGTCCAAAACCGGGCGGCGCCGTGACTGTTTTTTTCCAAGCCAGAGCGCACGGCGTATCAATATTTTTTAATGAATCTTCCACACTTTCCGGGACTTGCTTCTCAATGGCGGTTTCCGTCTTTGGAGGGCGAACTTCCCCCTTTCCGGACTTTTTTTGCGGCTTTTCCCGCGCCTATCGCCGTTAAACCCCGACTCTCTTGATACTCTCCTTATCCGGCCTGCGCTTCTTTCACCAGCCTGAGATTTGAATCTGTTTGTAACCGATGTATGAATTGCGTGATTGTATCTATTTTGAAAAAACATTTCGCCAGAACGCTTCTTGCAAATGGTATTCTTCCTGTTCCCGCATAACTTCTGATAAGCGGATTCTGCGCATCTTCCAAAACACGTACTATATGCAGAAATGTTTTGTATTCCTCCGCCAGATATTCCTCAAAAATATTCTGCAAATTATAGGATATGTTCAGAAGCCCTTGAGCTTCTGCGATAATTTCTGTTATAGTATTCATAACGAGAGTCTCCTTGTGCTGATAGTCTGGTAACTCCGATCTTACAAGGTTTCTCTCGTTTTTCTATCCCCGGTTTTCGCCGTGTTTGGCTGTTTTTCAGGGTTTTGGGAAAGGATCTTATGTTTCCTATTTTTAGTCAACTATATTTTTATGTCACTTCAACAAATTTTGCCAACCAAGGCTGCCTACCATACTGCTCCCGCAGAAATACTGCCGGCGGTCTCACGACCTCCGCACTGCCCGGAAGAGGTCTTCCCGGCTCATCTCGAACCAGATGGGCCTGCCGTGAGGGCAGCGGGGATTATGAAGTTCCAGGACTTTTTTCGCCAGCGTCAGGGCAGCGGTGTCGTCCAGGTAGTCCCCGTCTTTGATTGCGCCGTGGCAGGAGAGGGTGGCGGCCCAATGTTCGACCATGTTTTCCCCTGCGGTCCTAAGGTCCAGAATAGACCGCACGGTTTCGGTGTCCGAAAGCTTCCAACCCGACGGCAGGGCTTCGATGTACCAGCCTCGTTCTTCCCGGGTTATTACCACCCCCAGTCTGGCCAAATCTTCCCGGCGCAGGATGAGGAACTCGTCATCCTCATCGCTTTCGGTGAAAAAGGGGATGGGTACCAGGAGTTCCTGTTTGGGAAAAGACCCGTCAACCAAGCGGTCGTAGATGGCGCGCTCATGAGCGGCGTGATGATCGATGATGAAAAGCCGATCTTTCCATTCAACCAGGATGAAAAGGTTGAAAAGCCGCCCGGCGATTCTGATACCGGCAGGGCTTCGGTCTTTTTTTCCTTCCAAGGAGATGTCCGGATCGTAGACAGGGGCCCGTTCATGAACGCTGGTCTCCCTGTCCCAGCCCCTGCCCGGAAGCGGGGCGAACGCCGGCGGCTTGTCCAGCAGGGCTTCCATGGCCAGGGGGCCGGAACCCCTCGGGGGATAGCTCTGGTATGAGAGAGGGATATCCTCTAAATTGTCCCGGGCATCCGGGGCAAAGGGAAGATCCTCATCAAGACGCCGATTCTGAGCGGAAGCAGCGATGTTCCGGTGATGGGAGAAGCTGCTCAAGGCGGTGGTTATGGCGTGATGTATGACGCCGGCTTCCCGGAACCGGGCTTCCCGTTTGGCAGGGTGTATGTTGAAATCCGCAAGACTCGGGTCTATGTCCAAATAGATCGCCCCCACCGGATGGGCCGTGTTGGGGAACCACCCTTGAAGGCCATATTCCAGGGCTTGAAGCAGGGAAAAATCCTGGATGCGCCGGCCATTGGCAAAGACATACTGCTGACGCCGGTCAGATCGATAGAGTTCCGGGCCGCCGGCCACGATGACCACCGAGAAACCCGGTCCCTGAGCAGTGATCTCATGGAGGAACGGCCCTTCGTTCCGGCTCATGAGGGCCTGGGCGTACCGGTCTTTGAAGGACGATGCCGAGGGAAGGAAAATTTTGAGCTGGCCGTCTTGAACGAAACGGAAGGTCAGGGCCGGAAAGGCCAGGGCCTTGTCAAGGAAGATCTGCCTGCAAAAGCCCGCCTCGGCGCTTTCCCGTTTCAGGAAACGTTTGCGGACGGGAATGGTATCGAAAAGCCCCAGGGAACGGACGCTGGTCCCTTTGACCCGGCTGATCTGGGTTAATTGAGGCTCCTCCGTACCGCCCGGGCCGGTTTCCAGACGCCAGGCCTCCCGTCCGTCAACGCTGGAGAGTATCTCCAGCCGGGAAACCGCCGCCGCCGCCGCCAGGGCTTCACCCCGGAAGCCCAGAGTCTCCGCGGTATTGAGGTCCTCCAGGGAGCGGATCTTGCTTGTAGCGTGGGTATACCAGCATAGCTTGAGGTCTTCCTTTCCCATACCGTTCCCATCATCCGCCACCTCCACCCGGCGTATCCCGCCCCCATCAATGAACACCTCTACCAGGGAGCTTCCCGCATCTATGGCGTTATCGACGAATTCCCGGACCAGCGCCGCCGGACGGTCTATGACCTCTCCAGCCGCTATTTTCCGGGCTTCTTCCGGGGGCAGAATAGAGATCCGGCTCACCGGAGCGGCGCTTTCCTCTTCCTGGAATTTTTTTTCCTGAACCCGTTGGTCATTCATGGCTATTCCTCGTTGTCAAAGAGACCCAGCTCCGCTTCCTCCTCCTTGCTGGTCATGACGCCGGTTCCGTTCAGCAGGATTTCGATGCGGCTTTCCACCTTTTCAAGGTCCTTTTCAAGGGAGCGGGCAAGTTTGATTCCTTCCTCAAAGGCTTTGAGCGCCTCCTCTAGGGGCATATCCGGTTTCCGTATCTTTTCCCCCAGGATTTCAAGCCGTCCCAGCCGTTCTTCAAAATTCTTCATGGTTTCTCCCGATTTTTTCATAACCTCTTCTCCCCGGTATTCAATAAAACCGATTCCGCCCTGGCGTTTATGATCCCCGAAAGGGGCCGTATGATCAGCGGGTCTCCGGGTTTTACATCCGCAGTGTTACGCAATACTGCCCCTGAATTTTCCTGTATTACCACTGAAAAGCCCCGTTCCAGTACCGCCACAGGGCTTGCCGCCTCCAGGCTTGTCCTCGCCAGATCCAGCCGCCTCCTGAGTTCCGCCACTCTGTCCGCAAGAGCTTCCAGCAGGGCTTCTTTGGCGTCGTCAAACCGTACCAGCCGGGGTTGAAGTATGGCGCGGAAGCGGTACTCCAGGTCTTCAAGATTGAAGGGCTTGATGAGAAGCCGCGCCCGGTCCAGCTTGGTCTTTATGGCCTCCTGGATCTGCCGTTCCAATATCCGGACGGTTTCCCTGGTCTCGTAACGGCTTTCGCTTACCAGTTCCGCAGCCGCGGATGGGGTAGGGGCCCGGAGGTCCGCAGCATAGTCCGAGAGAGCCCAGTCTATCTCGTGTCCCACGGCGCTCACCACGGGTATTGCAGAAGCGCCAATGGCCCTGACCACAGCCTCGTCCGAGAAGGGAAGGAGATCTTCCAGGGAACCGCCCCCCCGGCCCACAATGAGTACCTCCGCCAGCCGCCACCGGTTGGCCTGTTCTATACGCCTGGCGATGATAGGCGCCGCATCAGAACCTTGTACCGGCGCGGGGAGGATGATCACCCGTATGCCCGCCGCCCGGCGTTTCAGGATGTTAAGGATGTCCCGCACTGCCGCCCCGGTAGGGGAACTCACGATACCCACAGTCGCCGGGAAACGGGGTATGGGCTTTTTCCGGTCCTCGTCAAAGAGCCCTTCCTGGGCAAACATGCGTTTCCGCTTTTCCAGCATGGCCAGTATATCCCCGGTCCCGGCCTGCTCAATCTCTTCGCAGATGATCTGGTACGTGCCCCGCTGGGCATAGACGGAAATACTCCCCCGGACCCGCAGGAGCATTCCATCCGCAGGTTCAAAAGAAAGGTAACGAAGCCGGTTCTTGAACATGACGCCCGAAATAGCCGCCCGGGAATCTTTAAGGGTAAAGTAGAGATGCCCTGTACTCGAAGGTTTGCAGTTGGAAACTTCCCCCTCCACGGTCACCGAATTGAAGGTTCCCTCAAGGTTTTGTCTGATAAGCTCCGTCAATTCAGAAACTGAAAGTTTGTTTCCATCCTTCATGAGAAATAAGTATACTGGAATCCGGGGATAGGCGCAATGAGGGATTGCCGCTGAGTTCGATGGAATGTAAAGGTCCGCGAATTAAGGCTGATTTTCACGGATTATTCGGATACGTCAGCGCCAAAAAAGGAGGCGGACACCATATGCGTACAGTTAAGCAGAACTCAAAAAACGCCGCAAGGCTGGTAGTCTCTTGCGTTTGGAATTTGCGCAGACCTCCGGTAACTTATGGAGATTTCCCATCATCTTTTGGCAGTGGGCGAAAGATGTTGTTTACCAAATAATTCTGTGAAAAGACCAAAAGTTAATAACCAGAGCTATAACGATTTTGTGCATGCGATGGCCTTTGGAAAATCGTATGCCTTTTCTCTCTAATCGAGAACACCATGTTCGTAATGAC
>JAISOQ010000237.1 GCA_031275515.1 Treponema sp.
AAAATCCCTCAATAATCCCCAGGGCTGGAATAAACTGCAAGACACAATGTATGATAGATTATATTGATCTTGCAGGTATACGCCTTTGAAAAAACCAATTGAATCAATTCAAATAATAATTGAACGATTCATTACCAAGCTTAACCTGGGAATGAGGGGTAAGCTTATATTCATTTTTGTCATCATCAAAGTGATACCCCTGTTGCTGCTGTCCTTGCTGGCCTGGGGTCAGACCCGGCGTTTGGGGGATGATCTTATCCGGCGTATCAGGGAACTAACCGTTCAGACGAATGAAGCCCTGAGCGCTACCGGTAAGATCGCGGTGAATGATTCGTCCGCCGCCCTTATCAACCTTGCCACGGTCGAAATTGAGCGCACCAGTACCGACATGGCCCAGCGGGTTGCGGACTTTCTCTATGCCCGGGATGACGACATTCTCTATGCAGCCGGCCTTGAACCCTCCGAGGCGGCCTACCGGCATTTTGTGGAGAGCAGACGGGGAACTCTGGTTAAACCCGGCGAATGGGAGCTTGCGCCGGACGGCGCGTCCTGGATTCCCAAGTCAAAGCCGCCCGAAGCCCCTATTGTCGTCTCTTCCAACCGGCAAAACGACGCCAGTTTCCGTTACCGGCCTCCCGATACCTTTGGGACCGAAAGCCGTCCCCTGTACCTGGAGATGACCTATATTGATCTCAACGGAAACGAGATCGTCAAGGTAACCTCCTCCCCGCAAATGGATCCTCTAAAGAAGAATGTTGCCGACCGGAGGAACACCTATGTGAAGGCGGAGACCTATTTCCCGGAACTCAGTAACCTGAAACCCGGAGATATTTACGTCTCGGATGTGATAGGTGCCTATGTCCGGTCCCATCTTATCGGCATATATATCCCGGAGAACGCCAAAGCCCGGGGGCTGGAATTCACCCCCGAAGAGGAGGCCTACGCCGGTAAGGAGAACCCTCTGGGCCGGCGGTTCAAGGGGATCATCCGCTGGGCAACGCCGGTAGTACGAAACGGCAGGATCGCCGGGTATGTAACCCTGGCTCTGGACCACGATCATCTTATGGAGTTCACCGACCACACTACCCCTATGGCGGAGCGGTACACGGAATTGCCCAGCGCCTATGAGGGGAATTACGCCTTTATCTGGGACTACAAGTGCCGGAGCATCTGCCACCCCCGGCATCATTCCATCGTGGGGTTTAATCCCGAAACCGGGGAGCCGGAGATCCCCTGGCTGGAGGAGAGCATCTATCACGCATGGCAGGAAAGCGGCCTGCCCTATCAGGAGTTCATCAAGGATCAGCCCACCTTTGCGGAGCAGTCCCGGACCAAGAGGCCCGCGGCGGAACTGACTGCGACGGGTCTTGTGGGTCTTGACGGACGTTATCTCAATAACGCCCCCCAGTGTACCGGGTGGTTCGATCTTACCAGCGAAGGCGGGTCCGGGTCCTTCCTCATCCTGTGGAGCGGCCTGTGGAAACTAACCACCGCCGCAGCCATTCCCTACTACACCGGCCACTACGGCCAGTCCAAGCGGGGATTCGGCTTTGTGGCTATAGGCGCGGGGCTCGAAGATTTTCAGCGGCCCGCCCTGGAGACCAAAGCGGAGATGGACGCCCTAATGGCCCTGGCGAATCAGAATTTAAACCGGGCTACCGATGAAGCGGAAGAATCAATAACCGGCAATCTTCTGGGTACCACCTTTACCCTGGCGGGTTCAGCCGGCGCGATGATCGTCATCGTAGTCTTCATCGCCATCTGGATAGCTTCTTCCGTTACCGGGAATATCACGGAGATAATCAACGGCATCTTCCGGTTCCGGTCCGGGGAACGGCAGTTCCGGTTCCATACGAAAAGCCGGGACGAAATGGGAATGTTGGCGGATTCTTTCGACGAAATGGCGGACAGCCTGGAAAAAAGCATAAGCGGCCCCCTCACCATCATCGACATGAACTACAACATCATCTATGCCAACGATGACAGCCTAAAGGCGGTTAAACAGTCCCTGGAGGAGATTCAGGGGAAACCCTACGGGGATTACAGCGTCTATCCCTCAAATTCCGAATACGATCCCATCGCGGCGCTTAACGAAGGCCGGGTCGCGGAGGTACTCTACCTGCCCGATCTGGATACCTATGTCCGGGGTTCCGCCGCCTACCTTACTGCCACAGACCCCAAAGACAGGACCACCCGGCGTATCGGCTACATCATCGTCACTACCGATGTATCGGAACTTGCCAAGGCCGTTTTGGAAGCAAAGGAGGCGAACAAACACAAAGGCAGCTTTCTTGCACGGATGAGCCACGAGATTCGCACCCCCATGAACGCCATCATAGGCATGACCAGCATCGTGAAGAAGCAGCTCATGGAACCGAACATCACGGCAGAGGAGATCCAGGCCAATCTTCAGCAGATTGAAACTTCCTCCCAACATCTTCTGGGACTGCTCAACGATATTCTGGACATATCCAAAATCGAAGCCGGTAAAATAGAACTTTCGGAAGAAGCGGTGGACCTTTTGAAGCTGGCTAATACGGTGGTAACCATCATCAAGCCCCGGTGCGACGAAAAAAACATCGCCTTTGAAACAAACTTTACCTTTTCCGAACCCGGCGTTTTTCTGACGGATCCTCTCAGGCTCCGTCAGGTTCTCATCAACCTTCTGGGGAACGCCGTCAAATTTACCCCGGAATGCGGCAAAATTGAATTCATCATTGAAGAAATTGAAAAAACCGAAGGCGGCCCGCAGCAGGGCGGCAGGGGGCGGCAGAAAGCCCTGCTGAATTTCCGGATCCGGGATACGGGCATAGGTATTTCAAAAGAAGCCCTGCTCAACCTGTTCAAGCCCTTTGAACAGGCGAACAACCGGATAAGTCAAAATTACGGAGGCACCGGCCTGGGGCTCGCCATCAGCCGGAGCATAGTCCAGCTTTTCGGCGGGGATATTGCCGTTAAAAGCGAAGAGGGCCGGGGGAGCGAATTCAGCTTTAGCATCCTGCTACCCGAAGCGGTTATGGAAAAAGAGGAAGAGGTTTCCCTGGAGAACGTGGAAAACCGGCTTGCAGGCAAGCGGGCGCTTATGGTGGACGACGTGGCCATTAACCGCCTGATCGCCATCAGCCTCCTGGAATACACGGGTATAATTCTGGAAGAAGCCGGAGACGGAATGGCGGCGGTAAAGGCTTTTACGGATTCCCCAATGTACACCTACGACATCATTTACATGGATATTCAGATGCCCAACATGGATGGTTACGCCGCCACCGCCGCCATTCGGGCCACACCGGACCGCCCGGACGCCAAAACTATCCCCATCGTGGCCCTTACCGCCAATGCTTTTAAAGAAGATATAGATCGGGCCATAGCCAGCGGCATGAACGCGCATTTGGCAAAGCCCCTGGAAATGGACAAGGTTCTGGAAGTAACTTTCAGGCTGCTGGAAGAAGGGGCAGGGGAAAAAAGTTAGAATACTGGTGTGAATTCGATAGAATATGGTATATTGTCTTCGTTGTAAAATGCCCCTGTCAGGGAGACGGTCAGACCCCTGCGGCCTGATTTCGGCTAGAATATTGAGCCTGTCCCAAAACTAATTGACTGTGCGCTAACACGCACGGTTTTGGGAAAGCCTCTATTTATTAGGCAATGCGTACTCTTGACACCTTGAATTCTTTTTCGTATTATAAATCTAGGATATTTCATATAAAACACTCGTGATTTATATGAAATATTTTCTATTGCATAATTGCACAATT
This sequence comes from Treponema sp., assembly GCA_031275515.1. Lineage (GTDB taxonomy): Bacteria > Spirochaetota > Spirochaetia > Treponematales > Breznakiellaceae > JAIRLK01. Next base: position 3,756 of record JAISOQ010000237.1, read on the forward strand.
TGGAAAAGTGCAAAACATTTTATTTTGGAGGAATAAAAATGAATGTGATTTTACGGTCTTTCGGCAAATTGGCGTTAATCCTGGCGGTTCCGGTGCTGCTGCTTTTCCCAGCCCTGCCCGCGGCGGCGAGGGCCCAGCCGCAAACCCTTGGCCCCCGGGATACCTTTATCTACGGGATCGAAGGGGATCCGGGAAACGACATCAATACCATTACCATCGGAGACCGGTACGGTTTGACCCTGGAACGGCTCCTGTACAGTCCTCTCTACAACTACTATGGGCCGAATGATATAACTTACCTGCTGGCGGAGAGGGTGGAGGTTTCCTCCGACAATCTGACGGTAACTATCCACCTGCGAAAGGGTGTCCGCTGGTCGGACGGGGTTCCTTTTACCGCGGACGACGTGATCTTTACGTTTGAGCATATCATCAAAGCCGAATACGCCAACGGACGGGACGGTTTTGTTATCGGCGGCCGTCCGGTAACGCTGACCAAACGGGACGATTATACCCTGGAGATTCGTTACCCGGTTTTTATCCCCAATGTTCTGGAGATTATCGCGGCGGAGCATTTTATCATGCCCAAGCATATCTACGGAAATGACGCGGCCCTGGACAATAATCCCAAAAACGCGGCGCCTGTGGGAACCGGCCCTTATAAACTGGCGGAATACGCGGCGGGCCAATACATCAAGCTGACGGCCAACGACGCCTATTTCCTGGGCAAGCCGAAGATCCCCGTCATTATTTTTCAGATCGTCTCGGACTTGAATTCGGCGAAGCTGGCGCTGCAAAAGGGGGAGCTCAACGCCCTGGTGCTGGCCAATTCGGATGCCGATTCCTTTAAGAATACCAATGTTACCATCCACGCCTACCCGGAGGATCGGGTGGGGTATCTGTCCTTTCACCTGGGTTCAAGCCGTGTACAGGACATCAATCTGCGGAAGGCGGTTTTCTTTGCCCTGAACCGGGAAGATATGAACATCGGCGCCTACCTTTCCAAGGATTTTTACGTCAACGCCTATTCTTTCCTGCCCTATTCGTCGGCCTATTTTACCGGCGATCTGGAGAAGTACGAACAGGATACGGCCAAGGCCCGGCAGTACCTGTCCCAAGCGGCCTCCCTGCCGGTCCTGCGCCTGGCTTATACCGCCAACAATGTACAGCAGGAAGTTCAGGCCATGGTGGCCCAGCAAAACCTTAGATCCATAGGTCTTACCGTGGAACTTATAGCAATGGATTCCACATCTCTGTATAATAAGCTGGAACAGGGCAGCGATGAATTTGAGCTTTTCCTGGGCGGTTATATCATGGGGATAGATCCTTCTAACTACGCGGCGCTGTTTGTGAGCGGTTCCGCTTACAACTACAGCCACCTGGAGGACAAAACCCTGGACGATCTGTTCGCCGCCGGTTCGGTTGAAGGGGATTCTACCAAACGGCTGCGGATATACCAGGACGCCCAGCGGCGTCTGGCGGATCTGGCGGTGCATTATCCGATTGTCACCAATAAACGCCTTTTGGGGCTTACCAACAATGTCGGCGGGGTGGAGGAGGCGCGGCTTATCCCCATCTATACCTTTGAGGATATGTCCAAGCTCTACTTCAAGTAAGGAACTGTTGTGTGTAAGTGATTTAGACTAAAATATTCTTGCACAGTTCCTAAGGGCTCGGATCGGGGCCGCAGGATTTCCCGCGGCCCAAGGGAGTGTTTTTTGTTACGGTATATTGCCAAACGGATAGTACAGGCCGTACCCATCGTGTTTATCATCTGTGTACTCTGTTTCGCGCTGATTCAGATTGCCCCCTTTGACGCCATAGATATGTTGACCCGGCCTGACATGCCGCCGGAAATGGTCCAGGCTTTGAAGGTTCGTTACGGGCTGGATCAGCCGGCGCACGTCCAGTTCCTGTCCTGGCTGCGGCGTATGTTTACCGGGGACCTGGGTTATTCGATTGTGAACCACCAGAGCGTCGCATTGGGCCTTGGTTCCCGGCTGCCCAACACCATCCTCCTGGTATTACCCAGCTACACTATAGCGATTATCCTGTCCACGGTACTGGGACTCCTTTCGGGAATGAACCAGGGGGGAAAGCTGGACCGGATAGTGGACACCCTCTGTTCCATCGGCATGGCGACTCCGACTTTCTGGATAGGGATGATCCTCCTTTATATTTTCGCCTACGCCCTGAACCTGCTGCCCGTTCTGGGAATGTACACCCTGGGACAGGCCGCGACTCTGCCGGACCTGCTGCGGCACATGATCCTGCCCTGTACGGTACTTACCTCGGCGTTCTTGCCGGAGACCACCCGGTATGTACGTTCCGCCGCCATCAGCCAATACCAGGAGAACTACGTTATGGTACAGCGCAGTTTTGGAAGCAGCGGAATCCAGATACTCTTTGGACACGTGATGAAGAATGTACTGCTGCCGATTATCACTCTGGCGGGCATGTCCCTGCCGATGCTGATAACCGGAGCGTTTATCACCGAATCGATCTTCAGTTGGCCCGGGGTTGGAACCTATTTTTTGACTGCAATCCAGGGTTTTGACTATCCGGTAATCATGGCAATATTGCTGTTCTCGTCAATCATGGTTATTTTGGGTAATTTACTGGCGGATATATGTTATTGCCTGGCGGATCCGCGCATTAAAGCCATGAGGTGAACCGTGAACGTCCCAAGCGGCAAGCCGCAAAACAGGCGGATCCGCCGGTTGTTTCTGGAAATCCGGCGGAGCCCTGCCCTGGTCTTTGCCGGAGCGTGTCTGGCCTTCATCATCCTCGTCTCGGTCTTTGCCTTTCTCTCTCCCTACGATCCCGACGCCATTGACGTACTGCACAAATTTGAGCGTCCCAATGGAAAACACTGGTTCGGTACCGACGATCTGGGGCGGGATTACCTGACCCGTATTCTCTACGGAGGGCGCATATCCCTGGCGGTGGGTGTAGCGGCCATGCTGATCTCCACCTCCATCGGGGTATTGGCGGGGATTATCGCCGGATATATGAGGGGATTGACGGACAACCTTCTGATGCGCCTGGTGGATATCCTTTCTTCTATTCCCTGGATGATCCTGGTAACGGTGATAAGCATTTACCTGAGACCGGGCCTCCAGGCCATTATTCTGGTTATCGGCCTCTTTACCTGGATGCCCATTGCCCGGCTGGTACGGGCGGAAACCCTCAGTGTAAAGGAGCGGGAATATGTGGTCTATGCTCAGGCCATCCATCAGCGGACCTTGTTTATTATCCTGCGCCACATTCTGCCGGCAGTGATGCCCACTATTATCATCGCTGCGACCTCCGCCATTGCCAACGCCATCATGATGGAATCGGCCCTCAGCTTTTTGGGCATGGGAGTCCAGCAGCCGGTATCCTCCTGGGGCAGTATGCTCAACCGGGCTCAAGGAGTGCTCCGTACCGCCCCCTATATGGCTATTCTGCCGGGAATTATGATCATCCTCACGGTCTATTCTTTTAACAAGATCGGCAGCGTGATCCGCCTTGCGGTTGAACCCAGGACGGGCCTTACATGAAAGAAGCCGTGGAAACGCCCCTGCTGGAACTCCGGGGCCTGCGCTGCGTCTTTACCCTGGAGGGGCGGCAGGTCGAAGTGCTGCGGGGGGTCAACCTGACGCTGCGGCAGGGGGAGATTCTCGGTCTGGTGGGGGAAAGCGGCAGCGGAAAGACCCTTACTATGCGTTCCGTTATCCGCATGTTACCCCGCAATGCCGCCGTAGAGGCGGAAAACTTAATTTTTGCAGGGACAGACCTGCGGGAACTGCCGGAGGAATCCCTTCGCTCTATTCGGGGAAAGGATATTTCGATGATATTTCAGGACCCGATGACCTCCCTCAACCCCCTCAAGCGGGTGGATCGTCATATCATGGAGGTACTTCTGCACCACGGGTATTCGGACCGGCGGCAGGCCCGGCAGGAAGCGCTTGCCCTGCTGCAACGGGTCGGAATCCCCTCCGCCGAAACGCGGATGCGGCAGTACCCCCACGAGTTATCCGGGGGTATGCGCCAGCGGGTACTGATTGCTATGGCCCTCGCCTGCAAGCCGAAACTCCTCATCGCCGATGAGCCGACCACCGGCCTGGACGTTACCATTCAGGCTCAGATTTTGGCCTTGATCCGTACCTTACAGCAAAAAGACGGCATGGCGGTAGTTCTGATCACCCATGACCTGGGAGTGGTGGCAACCCTCTGCCACCGGGTGGCGGTGATGTACGGCGGGCTTATCCTGGAGACCGGTCCTGTGGACGACATCTTTGCCCGTCCCCTGCACCCCTATACCCGGGCGCTCCTGCGATCCGTACCGGCCATTCACCAGGGCCGGGAACGGCAGGGACGGCTGACGGCCATCGAAGGACAGCCGCCGCCGGCACGGCATATTCCGCCGGGATGTCCCTTTGCACCCCGCTGTAAATCAGCCGGTCCTGACTGCGGGGAATCCCTGCCTCCTATGGAGGACTACGGCCCGGACCACAGCGCCCGATGTTTCCGCATCAACCCGGAGGTTTTTTCATGAGCGATGCCGAACCTCTCATTGAAGTAAAAAACCTGGTCAAGGAATTCACCCTCCACCGTTCCTTCCGCCCCCCGGTACGGCTCCGGGCGGTTAACGGCGTGAGCTTTTCCGTTTTTAGGGGAGAGACCTTCGGGCTGGTAGGAGAGAGCGGCTGCGGAAAATCGACCCTGGGCCGCACCATCCTGCGGATCTATCGGCCCAGTTCCGGCAAAGTATGGTTTTCCGGCGCCGACATCACCGGACTTTCCGGCAAAGCCCTGGCGCCCTACCGGCGGCGGATGCAGATCGTCTTCCAGGATCCCTACGCATCCCTCAACCCGGCCATGCAGGTTCGGGATATTATCGCGGAACCGCTGCTGCTGAAAAACCGGCTTTCCCGGGAGGACTGTGACCAACAGGTACGGGATATGCTGATTCAGGTGGGAATGTCCGCCGATGATATGTACAAGTACCCCCACGAGTTTTCCGGGGGACAACACCAGCGGATCAGCATTGCCCGATCCCTCATTGTGAGGCCGGAATTCATTCTCTGCGACGAACCCATCAGCGCTCTGGATGTATCCATCCAGGCCCAGGTGGTCAACCTGCTGGAGGATTTACAGCGGGAATTCAACTTGACCTATCTTTTTGTCGCCCACGATCTATCTATGGTACGGCATATCTCCCGCCGGATCGCGGTGATGTACATGGGGGAAATCGTGGAAATAGCCGCCGCCGGGGAAATCTACGAAAACCCCCTGCACCCCTATACCCGGGCGCTGCTCCAAGCCATCCCGGTGCCGGACCCCCGGCGCGCCCGGGAATCACTGCCGAATCTGCTTGAAGGGGAACTGCCCAGCCCCCTGGAGGAACGGCAGGGCTGCGCCTTCTTTACCCGCTGCCCCCAGGCCCGGGAAACCTGCCGAATCCGGCGCCCCGCGCTGCAGGATACCGGAACCGGGCATCAGGTCGCCTGTTTGGGATAATTTTTGCACAGGCCGCCCTTCCCTCCCCATCGTGTACTTTTTACATGAAGGGTGAAATTATCACGTGTTAATCACATGAGGCGGCAGCAATTAGGGAACAAAACTCTTGCGGAATTCTGCCTCCGGGAGTATACTAAGGTTCACTTGCAGGGGAGCATGTCCGGCGCAAATATGAGCTAAGGTTCCGGCGTATCCTCTCAAACAATCAAGGAGAAAAGGATGCGTATTTCTGTAGGGAATATCCGGGGCTGTCCTGATGCCCGGCCCCTGAACCGGCAAGGCTCCCCAGAAAGCAAAGTGCATAAACTCGCTTGCCCCCCCTCCCCCACTAGCAGGCGGTAACATCTAGAGATTTACAAAAAAGGAAAGAAGTGGCAGTATTCCAGCGGGAGGAATACTGCCAATGAGCAGAATCAGACGGAGCATAGAACTCACCGCGAAAGAGCGGCGTGAAC
>JAISOQ010000036.1 GCA_031275515.1 Treponema sp.
CTGCCAAATTCCCCCTTTGACAGGATATGCGCTTTTTCATACTCTATTACCATGAGGAGATTGATATGTTGTTATCGGAACTAGGAAATCCCGTCGCGGAACTGCGGGGGCGAATCGAAGAAACCTGGAGGCGTCTTTGAGGGGGCTTCCTTTGGAAGCAGAATAGCGGAAATGGAAAAACAAACCGGGGATGAACATTTTTGGGATGATCCTTCCAAGGCGGAAAAGGCTCTGGGGGAACTCAAAGCCCTTAAAAGCCGGTATGATCCCTGGAAAGAACTCAAATCAAAGATAGACGATCTTTCGGTTCTCCTGGAATTGGCGGTGGAAGCAGGGGATGAATCCCAAAGCGCGGAAATTGAGACGGAATTTGAAAATCTTACCAAACGGTACGAGAAGCGGAATATTTTCGAACTCATGCCGGGAGAAGTGGACAAAAACGGCTGTTTCCTCACCATCCATTCCGGGGCGGGGGGAACCGAAGCCTGCGACTGGTCCCAGATGCTCTACCGGATGTATCTCCGGTGGGCGGAACGCAAGGGCTTTGCCGTAGAAGAAGTGGACCGCCTGGAGGCCGAAGGGGGCATCAAATCCGCCACCTGCCGCATAGACGGGGATTATGCCTACGGCTACCTCAAAGGGGAGTCCGGGGTACACCGGCTGGTGAGGATTTCCCCCTTTGACGCCAATGCGCGGCGGCATACCTCCTTTGCGTCGGCATATATCTTTCCGGTTATAGACGATACCATAGAGGTGGAAATCCGGCCAGAAGACCTCCGGGTGGATACCTACCGGTCGGGAGGAGCCGGGGGGCAGCATGTAAATAAAACCGACAGCGCCGTCCGCTTTACCCACCTTCCTACGGGAATCGTCGTGGCCTGTCAGAATGAGCGGAGCCAGATCAAAAACCGGTCCATAGCCATGAGTATGCTCAAGGCGCGGCTTTACGAATATTACCGGCAGGAAAAGGAAAAGGAAAACGAGCGGTTTGCCCAGGAAAAAAAGGATATTTCCTGGGGAAACCAGATCCGGTCCTATGTTTTTCAGCCCTATACTATGGTCAAAGATTACCGGACCAAGGCGGAGATCGGAAACATCCAGGCGGTGATGGACGGAGATATTGATTATTTTATAGAGGAGTATCTGCGTTTTGCGTGGAATAACGCCCGCTCTTGAGAAGCAGGTCCCGGACCGTATAGGCATCCTCCTTGTTGGGGCGGTTGTTTTTACCCTTTTCCCTCATCTGGCCTTTGGGAAGGGAAAAGCCGAAAACGAGACGCGGCCTGATCCCATCAATACCGAATGGGTATTCTGCGTTACCGCCCTGGATATTTCCGCCCTTCCCCCGGCCAGGCGCATGATGGGCGAAGTCCTGGAGGCGAAACTGGTGGAATCCCTCAAGGCGCTGGAGTACCGTATCAGGATTTTCCCGGAATACACCTTTTACGAGGGTACTGCCTGGTCTGTGGCGCGTCTTGAGGCGGGCAAAAAGCTGGCGGCTAAACGAAACGAACGGGATTTGCTTTTATACCAGGGCCGCGACGGCTGGACTTACCGCCGGTCTCTGGAAACCATCAACAAAGAAATAGCCAAATTAGAAGCGGATTTAAAAAAAGCCGAAGCCCTGATACCGGAGATAGGGAGCAAGCCAAAGTTTAAGCTCACCGGCGAGAATGAACGGGGGGTGTTTCCCCAGGCGCCGGAACCCGGCAAGGAAAAGCGGTTCTGTATAAGCCAGAATGCCGACGCCTTTCTCTCCGGGAAGGTCTCTGAATTTCATGGCCGGCTTTATGTTGTCCTGCGGATCTATGCCTTTTACGCCGATTCGTATATTTATGAAGACAGCGACATCTTCTCCCTGGAAGATCTCAACCTGGCGGCGGAAGAAATATCGAGCCACCTGGCTGCCGTCATCGCCGGGACGGAACCGGCGGCTATTCAGGTGACGGCGGTCCCGGAAGGCGCTATGGTGCTGATCAATAAATCCTATGCGGGAAAGGGAAAGACCGAAATACTGGAACGCTCCCCCGGTTCAGTGGAGGTTTCGGCGTATGCGGAACGCCACAATTCCCAGACCTTTTCCCTGGAATTGCCGGCGGGGGAATTGGCGGAATTGTTTATAAACCTGACCCCCCTGGCGGAGTCGATTTTCAATGTGGAACTGCCCCCCGGTTCTTCCGGTTCCCTATACCGGGGCGCGCTGTATCTTGGGGAAGCGCCTCAGTCGCTGGGCTTGTCCCTCAACCAATACGAATACCTCCGGGTGAATACCCCGGAAGGCAATGTCGCCCAGGCGGTTCTCTTTGGCGGCGCGGAACCGGATCTTGTCAACAGGATTTCCCTGAACCCCATGCCGCCTAAGGGGGAAAAGGAAATAGACGCCGTTAGACGGAAATTTTACGGCGCTTACGGCAGGTTTTGGCTGCTTCTCCCTGTTGCGTATATTTTACAGGGATTTTCCGAGACCATGACCAACACGTATAATATGACTGGAAATGTCGAATTATACGGCAAGGCTTTGACGCTATACTATGTCAGCATTGGTTCCGTAGTTGCCGCAGGAGGGTTCCTGCTGGAAAGCTTTATTCGGGAAGCCATATATATAGCAATTTCTACCAAATACGAGCCTAAGCTGACCAGGGCGAAAAAAATTGAGAGGTGAATATGGGGATTGCAGGTTTCAGAGAGCGGCTTAAAAATTTTTTTGTCCGCCGCGATCCGGTACAAGAGGAGTTTTTTGACGACCTTTCGGATCTCTTGGTGGAAGGCGATTTTGGCGCCGCCGAATCATATAATACAGTGGAAAAGCTGCGGGAACGGTGCAAAAAGGAGAAGGTTTCGGATCCCGAAGGCGTGCGCCGCGTTCTTGCGGCCCTTCTGGAAGACATGCTTACCCGCAGCGTCTCCAGCCGCCCGGATACGGAGGTTCTTTCCTCCGACGGGAGGCCCTCTCTTATCCTCCTTTTGGGGATAAACGGGGTGGGAAAGACCACTACCGCCGCTAAATTGGCCGCCCTGTACCGGGAGCGGAACAACCGGAAACCTATTTTGGCCGCGGCGGATACCTTTCGGGCCGCCGCCATTGACCAGCTCAAGATACACGGCGAACGGCTGGGAGTCCGGGTAGTGGCCCACAAACAGGGAGGAGACCCTGCGGCGGTGGTGTACGACGCCCTGGAATCGGCGCTGGCCGGGGCAGGGGACCTTATCATCGCGGATACCGCCGGGCGTATGCATACCAAAACCGCCCTGGTGGAGGAGCTGAAAAAAATAGACCGGGTCGTGGAAACGAAAATGGCCGACGGGCGGTATATCAAGTGGCTGGTTTTGGACGCTACCACCGGACGGAACGCCCTGGCCCAGGCGGAGATATTTCACGAAGCGGTAACCCTGGATGGGATAATACTTACCAAATTCGATTCCACCGCCCGTGGGGGCGTTGTGTTTTCCCTGGCGGAGGTCCTCAAGCTGCCGCTGCGGTACGTTTGCGACGGCGAGAAGTATGATGATATCCGGCCTTTCGATCCTTCGGCGTATGCCAGGGAATTTGTCGGTCTTGGCTAATTCCCTGTGCCGGAACGTTCTTTTTGCGGGACTTTTCGCTGGCGTCGTCCTGGGGCTTTACGGAGAACCCCGGTGGTTTATCTCCAATGCCGCGGGGATGACCCTGGAACCTGCCTATTCCCGTCTTGCCCTGAGGAGTAAATTCGCCCTTATGATAGATCAGGTTTCTTCTTCCATGATTCCCGGCAGGCTAAAGGAATACCATGATCCTTCCTATACGGTGGAACTCCGGGTTCTCTACGAAAACGGAGAGGAATCCCGCAGGCAGTGGCTGTTCAAGGACCCGGACGGGCGGATACGGCTGGTTGGGGTGTTCAACGCCGAGCCCTTGCCGGAGAATACCGGGGAACCAGAGGCAGAGGGGGAGGAGGAACCAGAAGCGGACAAACCGGATAGTTCAGGGTTTATCGAGTTTTACAATGCCGAAAACCGGCTTATCGAAGAACATCAGATAGATTCCGATGGCGATTCCCGGATTGTCACCTATCATTATGTGAATCAGACCCTGGTGAGGGCCGAAACGGCGGGCAGGAAGCCCGCTTCTGAAGATACCCGGGAACTGTCCGAACCCCTCTGGACGGATTACTACCGGTACAGCCGATTCGCTTCCCTGAGGGCGGTCGAGCGGGTATACCACCGGGACGAAGAAGCCGGGGATAACCGGACGCGGCTGCCATTTCCTCACATGGTTCTTGATGCGGCCCGGCAAACCGATTTTGTCAGGCCGGTAGTACCCATCAGCTCGGACTTTTTTCAGGACATCCTGATGAGTGGAGGGGATAGGGTGATCTATACCACCGATGAACGGGGCCGTATTCTTGCGGAAACCCGGCGCAGCGAGGACGGGGAGGTTCTTGGGGAACTGCGGAACACCTGGACCGGAAACCGGCTGGCTCAGGTGCATTGGATATCCGGAGAAGACGACCGGATAACCGAATATGAGTATAATGACAACGGGGATAGGATTTTGGAGCGGAATATCAACAATGGGATACTGGAACGGGTGATCCGTACAGAAGGAGACCGGGAGATTGAGGAACTCTATATGGATAACCGGGTGATACTCCGGGCAATATGGGAAAATGGACGCAAAATATCGGAAGAGCGCGTCCGGGAGAAACGGCAGTGAAGGCTTTCCGGTGGATAGGGTTTGTCGCCGCCCGGTATGTTTCCCTGGGCCGCCGGAACTCTTCGGCGCCGTCCTCTGTTTTCGCCATTCTGGGGATCTTTACCGGGGTTCTGGCCCTGACTGTGATCCTCGCGGTGATGAACGGTTTTCAGCTGGGGTTCATTGAAAGCATCGTGGAAATATCCTCCTACCATGTCAGGGTGGAGCCTTTGAGCGATACCCCGGAGGGGCAGGCCCTGGCGGACAGGATAGGGCGGCTCCCCGGAGTGGCTGCGGCGGTTCCCTTCCAGGAGATTCAGGGCATAGCCAGGGGCAGCCGGGATACCCAGCAGGCGGTGGTTGTCCGGGGCGTGGCGCATCAAACCCTGGAAATGGACCGGGGAATGGCGGAAAAGCTGGAATTTATCGCCGGCGCTTTCGACCTGGTCCGGGACGATGCGATTATCCTGGGGGCGGAACTGGCCCGGCATCTAGGCGTGCGGATAGGGGACGAGATAACCTTGATCTCCCTTTCAGGATTCTTCCCCGGCTCCCTGGAGGACGCACGGGAAGGGGATTACCGGTTCACCGTTACCGGCATTTTCCGTTCCGGTTTCTACGAGTACGATTTGGGCTGGGCTTTTATCAACACCAGCGCCGCCGGGAACATAGGCGGCGATGCCCCGCGTTCCCTGGGGATCAAGTTCCGCAGCCGCTGGCAGGACGAGCGGGGCATGGAAACCATCAGGCGGCTGGACGAATACCGCGTTCTGAGGGAAAAGACCGGGACGGAAATCATGCGGTCCTGGAGAGACTATAACCGGGCGTTTTTCGGGGCTTTGCGGACGGAAAAACTGCTTATGTTTATCCTGGTGGGCCTTATCTTCATCGTGGTGGGACTCAACATCTTTCAGGCCCAGCGCCGGGCCGTCCTGGAACGCCGGGAGGAAATCGGCCTCCTCAGAGCCCTGGGGGGCAGCGGCAGGGCGGTCAGGCTCATCTTCGTCTGGGACGGTTTTATCATTGGGTTTACCGGGGCCGCCCTGGGTATGACGGCGGGGCTTCTTATCGCGGGCAACATAAACGCTTTTTTTTCCGGCCTTGAGGGAATAGTTAATTTTTTCATCAGCCTTTTGAATATGGCGGCGGCTTTATTTGACAATGGCGAATCGATCCTGGGCGGCAATTTCGCGATTTTTTCTCCCGCTGTTTTTTATATTAAAGAGATTCCTTCCCGCATCATCCCCCAGGAAGCTCTCCTGATCTTCCTGTTCGGTTTTCTTTCGGCCCTTCTGGCGGCATGGTTTGCCTCGGGCAAGGTTTCCCGTACCAATCCAGCGGAGGTTTTACGGTATGAGTGAGCTTATCCTTAGGGTTAATAACATCGTGAAAAGTTTCGCCTCCGGCGCGGAGACCCTCTTTATCCTTAGAGGGGTCAGTTTTACCTTGGAAAAGGGAACTACGGCGGCTATAAGCGGGCAGAGCGGCAGCGGAAAGAGTACCCTCCTCAATATCCTGGGGGGGCTTGACCGCTGCGATTCCGGCTCCGTAACCGTGGCGGATCAGGAGATCGCCGGCCTTTCGGAAAGCGGCCTTACCGCCTACCGAAGCCGCCGGGTGGGGTTTATCTTTCAATTTCACTATCTCTTGCAGGATTTCACCGCCCTGGAAAACGTCATGCTTCCCGGCTATATGGCGGGAATGAAGAAGAAGGCCGCCCTGGAAAAAGGGCGGGCCCTGCTGTCGGATGTCAAACTGGAGGATCGGCTCTCCCATTTTCCCTCCCAGCTTTCCGGGGGGGAGCGTCAGCGCGTCGCCGTCGCCCGGTCCATGATGAACGACCCGGACCTTATCCTGGCGGACGAGCCTACAGGCAACCTGGACCCGGGAAACAGCGAGGTCGTGGCGGAGCTGCTCTATGCGGAAGCTGAAAAATGGGGGAAGACCCTTATCGTGGTTACTCATGACGAAAAAATGGCGGAACGGGCCATGCTCCGGTATACCCTGGAAGGCGGCCTCCTTATCCCCACGCCGCCGGTCCAGGAAGGCTCTCCTTCCCAGGTATGCCCGGATTTGGGGGATACGCTGTGAAAGCCGGTTCGGAATTCTTCATCGCCCTCCGGTATCTCCTGGGCAGGGCTAAGGAGGGGGGCCGTTACCTCCGGGGCGCCGCCGCCGGCATAGCCCTGAGCCTTATCCCCATCATCGTGACCCTGATCGTGGCTGACGGCATGATTCGGGGCATCACCGACCGCTACCTTGAATTGGGGACCGGCCATTTGCGGATTTATGATTACCGGGAAGATCGGGATGCCGACCCGGCGGAAATCGCCGATCTGCCGGGGGTACGAGGGGTGTGGACTGAGCGCCAGGGGCTTGGAGTGGTGATGAGCGTCCCTTCCGCTTCCGGCGGCGGCAAGGGGGGGGCAAAAGCGGGGGCCACTATTCGGGCCGTGGATCCTTCCTTCTGGGCCGATGAGGGAAGCCGGCGCTTCATGACCACCGTTGCCGGGACTGCGGAACTTTCAGGGGGCAGCGAAGTTCTTTTGGGAGAAGAATTGGCCCGGAGCGTTGGGGCTGAAGTGGGGGATACGATCTATATCATGAGCGTCCGGGTCGCTTCAGGGGGGAGGAATATCCCCCGGACCCTGCCCTTCACCGTCAAGGGCATCGTGTCCTCCGGGTACCGGGAGCTGGACGCTCTCTGGTGCCTCATGGATTACGAGAGCGGCCTCCGGCTCCTTGCCCCGGAATTGGCCCAGACCTTCATGACGGTCAAAATCGCCGACCCCTACCGGGATGCCGATGAAGCGGCGTGGCTCGTGAACCGCAGGCTGGGATCGGGTTACCGGGTCTACACATGGAAAGACCTCCAGCGCACTCAGTACAGTTCCTATGAGTCAACCCGGCAGATCCTCCTGTTCATCATGGCCCTGATAGTGATAGTAGCGGCGGTGAACGTTTCTTCCGCCACTTCCATGCTGGTGATAGAGCGGCAGCGGGACATCGCGGTTCTTAAAGCCGCCGGGGCAAGTCCCGGCGCCACTACGCGGGTTTTCCTCTGGGCCTCGTTTTTAACCGGTCTCTTGGGGGCCCTTTCGGGAATAGCCCTGGGTCTTCTCATCGGGCGTTTCATCAATCCCATCATTCATGGCATGGAAATAATCTTGAACTTTTTTTCCGGCCTTTTCCATGCCGCTCCGGTACGCATCCTCGATCCCGGATATTACCTGGAGATCATTCCCATCATCATAGACTGGAAGACCGTGTTCCTCATCGGGTTTTTTACGGTTCTCTGCTCCATTTTAGCTTCCTGGATACCCTCCCGCCGGGCCGGGAAGATACGGCCTATAGAATTACTACGGAGATTCTAAAGAGGCCGGAAGTATTCGGCAGGTACTTATTATCCATAGAGGCTGTCTCAAAACTTCAGTTTTGGGACAGCTTCATAAATATGAAAATTCACATCCGATAAATTTTTCCTGTCAATAACGAGCGATTCGTTCACCCCTTAAAGGCTCTAATTCACGGGTGAAATGTTCACCCCCGAGGGTAAGTTCCGGAACTTTGACACCGGCAAAAAAGGAATCGTGAATGAGGCGTTTAGTGACCTGCGGTAAATATGATTTTTTGTCTTTGTTCAGAAAGTCCAAAAAATTCAGCCCATAGTACTTTTTGTCATAATAGGCTTTAAAG
>JAISOQ010000067.1 GCA_031275515.1 Treponema sp.
TAGCTCTGGTTATTAACTTTTGGTTTTTTCACAGAATTATTTGGTAAACAACATCTTTCGCCCACTGCCCAAAAAACAGGGGGAGGGAAAGTAAATATTTGGCAGAATTCTCTTGAAACACGTATTCCTCACATTAAGTTTTTGAAGCGCAGATCCAGATTAGTATATGAGGGGCCTTTACTTTTTGTCAAGTTAGAATTCATCCAAATAATCCATGGAAATCAGCGTTAATCCGCGGACCTTCGGCCTTCCGTCGAACTCACGTTATTTTGCGGCAAACTGAGAATTGCCCTGCCCGGGCCGGACGCCTTCTTGACTAAAATCCGGAAATAGGGTATTAAATAACTGCCTCTTTGCCCGTCCCTGGGACGGGCCAACTTTTAGTCCGTAAGGAGGACACATGCGTCAGTATGAACTGACGGTCATCTTCCCCTTGGAAGAAGATCTGTATCAGGCAGGCCGGGAACAACTGCAATCCGACCTGAGTTCTAATGAGGTAGAGATCGAGAAGACCGATGAAACCGGCGACCGGGATCTCGCCTACGAAATCAAAAAACGGCGGAGGGGACGGTATGTCCTCTATACCATAAAGACCGAACCGGAAAAAATTACCGTTCTTGACCGGGTTTTTAAACTCAACGCCAATCTCCTCAAATATCTTTTTGTCAGGGTGGAACAGTAGGAGGCTTTATGGCGGACATTAATCATGTCGTACTGGTGGGCAGGTTAACCCGGGACGCGGAACTCAAATATACCGCCGGAGGTCAGGCGGTTTGTAAGTTCTCCATTGCCATTAACCGCAGGCGCAAGTCCGGTGAGCAATGGGTAGACGAGGCGAACTTTTTCGACATCGTTCTCTGGGGAAGGCAGGGGGAATCCCTGAACCAATACCTGGTAAAAGGAAAGCAGGTAGGGATTGACGGCGAACTCCGCCAGGACCGGTGGGAACAGGACGGTCAAAACCGTTCCAAGGTCGAAATCGTGGCGAATAACATCCAGCTTCTCGGCAGCGGGCCCGGCGGGGCCAATACCGGCGGCTACAGTCAGGGCGGAGGGTATCAGGAGCACCGGAACGAAGGCGG
Organism: Treponema sp.; assembly: GCA_031275515.1. Taxonomy (GTDB): domain Bacteria; phylum Spirochaetota; class Spirochaetia; order Treponematales; family Breznakiellaceae; genus JAIRLK01. Next base: position 1,083 of record JAISOQ010000067.1, read on the forward strand.
CGCAGAACGGCCTCCCCGTGACAGCGGGCCGCCTCCGGCGGACGATGGTTTTGCCGATGACATACCGTTTTAACAATTAAGGAGCAATTATGGCTGATGAGAAATATGCAGAAAACGAGCATCCCCGGCAGGACAGGGGCGCGGAAACTCAAATGGATGGCCGGGATAGTGAAGAGCGGGGGAACCGCAGCGGTAAAGGAAAGGTTTTTTTTAAGAAGAAGGTCTGCAAATTTTGCACCCAGAAGCTGAAGATAGACTACAAAGATGCGGATGTGTTACGCCGGTTTATCACGGATCGGGGAAAGATACTGCCCCGAAGGATTACCGGGACCTGCGCAAAACATCAGCGGGCCCTGGCCCTGGCTATTAAACGGGCCAGGATCATCGCCCTGCTTCCTTTTGTCGCCGACTAAATAAGAGCTGGCCGTCATGATTCCCCGGCAGGGTACTGCCGCGCCCTATATACCTATGCTGATAGGAGCGGTTTCTTGCGTCTTATTGGCAAGGTTCGGGTTTTTCGGATTTTTGTACCTTTTGCCTCTGGGTATCATGACGGCTGGATATGGTTTTAGGGCCGCCTGGCTCTGTCTGATTCTGGCGGTTCTGGGGAACGGCCTTTGGTCGGCGGGGACGGCGGTTTTTTCCCCCCAGCCCTGGGACGAGATGTTATGGGGGATTGTACATTTTACCCTGATCGCCGCGGCTTTTACCTGGATGATGGCCCCTTCTTTTTTGGAGCCTTCCGAAGGTTCGGGGAATTCCGCTCCGGCGCGTATCCCCACAGTGTACCGCTTTGTGATCGCCTGCTGCATCCCGGTGGTGCTGATCCTGCCCATGATAGTCTCCCTCCGCCAGGATACGGCATTTAGCGGTTTTATCCGTACCCAGGCTGAGGCTTTATCGGCTTTGTATGCCTCCTCCGCCGGGGCGGATGTGGTAAAGCAGTCCCTGTTGGAACAGTATTTGACGCCGGACTTCATACTGGAAACCTTGATCTTTTCGGCCCTGCGGGGCGGAGTAATGGTATCCTGTATGGCCTTCTTCTTTATTAACCGGCAGATCGCCCTGGCCCTGGTTTGGGTCTTTCGCCGGATACGGAAGGGGGGGATCCTGGCGGACTTCCGCGTCCCCTATGTTTTCATCTGGGCGCTGTCCTGTTCTCTCCTTGCCATTCTGGCAGGGAGAAGGTGGGAGATAGAGCCCCTGGAAATCACGGCCTGGAACGTGCTGATTGTCTGCGCCATCCTGTACCTGGCTCAGGGCGGAGGAATCGCGGCGTATTTTATTACCCGCGCAAACCTTCCGCCTTTCATGAGGCTGGCGTTGAATTTTCTCTTGTTTCTGATGATCGTTAGTCCCGGAATTAACGCGGTACTCTTAGGGGGCTTAATCCTCCTGGGTATTGCTGAAAATTGGGCGCCCTTTCGGGAGCCGAAAATCAAAGGACCATCCTCTACTCCGGGGATGTGAATCCGGCGAAGGCGCGGCGATGCCGTACCGGTTCGGATCAGAGTCCGTAAACACAAGGAGCTTGGAACATGAAAGTCATTTTGAACAAGGATTTGAACACCCTGGGAGAAGAAGGGGATGTCAAAGACGTAGCCAAAGGGTATGCCCGAAATTATCTTTTTCCCCGGGGCATAGCGTTACCGTATACGGAAAAGAATATCAGGAGGTTCGAATCCCGGCGGGAAGAAATCGAAGCCCGTAAGGCCGCAAAACGCCAGGACGCTATGGGCCTGAAAGAAAAACTGGAAGCCCTGGAGCTGGTTATCGCCATGCCTGCCGGGGCCAACGGAAAGCTCTACGGCGCCGTCACCAGCCAGACCGTGGCGGACGAGCTTACCAGGCACGGTTTCCCCACGGAACGGAAGCGGGTGGAATTACCCGGCAACACCTTCAAGAGCGTGGGCAAGTACAAGGTAATGGTCAAACTCTACGAAAGCGCTTCCGCAGAAATCGGGTTGACCGTGGAAGCCCAGATCATTAAGGTAGAACCCAGGCGCCCCGTCCCGGCCCGGAAGGACAGGCGGCGGCGTGAGGAGCAGCCGGTTGAGACAGCCGAAGCTCCCGCCGGGGAAAAAGCCCCCGTTTCAGATGGGGTTCCCGTCCCGGGAGAAGCCTCCCCCTCAGGCGAGGCTCCCGCCGCCGGGACTCAGGATCAGGCGTAATATTCGGAACGGGAAGCGGGCGGTTTTCTCCTAGGGTTTTATGGCAGAAGGACTCAAAGACAAAATACCTCCTCATAACGAAGAAGCGGAAAAGGCGACTCTGGGGGCTATGCTCCTTGACGCCGAAGCTGTTTCTGTTGCCATGCAGTACCTCAAGCCCGGCGATTTCTATATCAACCGGAACCGCCGGGTTTTTGAGGCCATTAGAACCCTCTCCGATCAGGGGCTGAAAGCTGACATCATTACCATAGTCGAGGAGCTCAAGAGAACCGGGGAACTGGACGGGGCGGGGGGGCCGCCCTATGTGGCGTCTCTCACGAATGTGGTGCCTACCACTGCCAACATTGATTATTATGCGAAAGTCGTCCAGGACTGTTCCCTCAGACGTTCCCTGATACGGGTTTCCAACGAGGTTGTTGCAAAGTCCTTCGATGAGTCCCAGGAATCCCGGGTTATTCTGGAGGAAACCCAGCAGCGGATATTTGAACTTACTGACTCGCGGCAGACGTTCACCTTCAAAAGCATCAAAGAAATCATCCCGCCGGTCATTAACATCATTGAAAGCCGGTATCATTCAAAGAATCAGTATACCGGCGTTCCTTCCGGGTTTGACGACCTTGATCAGTACACCTCCGGGTTCCAGCCTTCGGAGCTGATCATCATAGGCGCCCGTCCGTCCATCGGAAAGACCGCCCTGGCCCTGACTATGGCGACCAACATCGCCATACATCAGAAAGTACCTACCGCTTTTTTCACCCTGGAAATGTCCGATGTGGCCCTGGTTCAGCGGCTCATTTCGGGAGAGGCGAATATCGAATCCAACTCTTTACGGCTTGGGAAGCTGAAACCTTCGGAATTCTCGAAGCTCCTGGACGCCGCGGGGAAAATCTACGAGGCGCCTTTGTACATCGTAGATATGCCGAACATGAAACTCCTGGACCTCCGCTCCCAAGCCCGGCGGCTCCGGTCCCAGCAGAAGGTAGAGATCATCTTTGTCGATTACCTTACCCTTATCTCCTCGGAAAACTCCCAGCTTCCCCGGCATGAGCAGGTGGCTGAAATATCCCGTTCCCTCAAGAGCCTTGCCCGGGAACTGGGTATACCCATTGTGGCCCTTTCCCAGGTACGCCGGGAAGTGGAAGGCAAACGGGGCGGGGAACATGCGGGACGGCCCGGGCTGGCGGATATCAGGGAATCCGGATCGATAGAGCAGGATGCGGACCTGGTGATTTTCCTGCACCGGGACCGGAAACTGGAGCAAAACAACGACGAGGCCGAAACAGGGCCGGGAACGATTCCGACGGAACTGATTATCGCGAAACAACGGAACGGCCCTGTGGGAATTGTCAATATTGTCTTCCACTCGAAATTCGCCAAATTCGCCTCAAAGGCCAAAGATTCATAATTTGAGGTTTAGTATATAAAGCCCTTATACTTAAGGGGTTAGAAATTTTAAAGATAATGCAGGACCCGCTGCTTTTCCAAAGGGAAATAATTTGCATGACCACTCGGACATGGTATTGCCCTGCGGGCCCTTAGGAGGAAACATGGCGTTAATCGACAACTATGATTTTGAATTATTGAAAAACGAAGCGGAAAAATTGGTGTTAGATGAACTGGGCCGGCAGCTTGAGGCCTTTGAAGGGGATATTTGTATCTGTAACGACTGCGTGGTGGATATGGCCACTATGGCCTTAAACGAGGTAAAGCCCTATTACCGCTTTTCACTGCTGGGGACCCTCTATGCAGCTCAAGCCATGAACGAGGAAGCATACGCCAACAGCATTAAAGAGGCTGTTTCAAACGCCATAAACCATGTGCGGGAAAACCCGTCTCATGATTAGCCGGCGCCG
>JAISOQ010000068.1 GCA_031275515.1 Treponema sp.
AATATCAGCGGTTTTTACCCAAATTAAAGCGTTTGCGGGCGTTCGGCCATATTATTCAGTCCATGCGTACCGTTGCTTTTCTCTACAAAACTGCCTAAAAACTTGCGACTCACAAGATAATAGCATGTCCTGCGAAATATCGCAGGGCGGTAATAAGCCCGGAAGTTGACAAGAAGCTGAGAGAAGTATGTCAAGGGATAGGAGCGGGATATGAAATAAAATTTTGGGGAATAGGGACAGAGAAGGATCACTTGCATTTTTTGGTGCAACCGGACTCAACATATAGTCCTGCGAAAATAGTTCAAAGGATAAAAAGCATAACAGCCAAAAAAATATTTGAATCATGTCCTGAAGTAAAGAAAGCATTGTGGGGAGGAGAGTTTTGGACCCGGGGGTATTATGTAGGGACAGCAGGGAAACACGGCATAGAAACTGCCACAGAACCCATCGAAAGTAAAGGCGGATTGCTGCCGGCGGGAAAACTCGCCATAAAAGCCGGACTTCACAGGATACACAGCGCCGCGGTGAAGAACGCGGCGGTTATTGTTATAAGCCTTTACAGCCTTATGGTAGAAGGTAAAACGGATTTTGAAAGCATGAAGGAGAAACGGGGGAGCCTGTTTTTCAAAGAAGCGTTGAACCTGCCGTTTGTGTGTATGCGAAAGAAACGGTGAGGCTGTACTGCCGCCCTGACTGGGAAAGCTCTCCTGCACGTGCTGTGGATAGGGGGCAGGAAGTACCTGCCGGTAGACACAGACACGTCGGTACTGGGCAACTCGAAGACGAAAATAGATATTTGGTAATAAATTCGCGTTCATTCCCGGACTTTTATTCTTATTTCCCGGCAGGCATTTACCTCTTGAAAAGGGGCGAATTGAGGGGTATTGTGGCCAAAAGGATGTACGGCAATTGATGCGCCGGGAGCCCGTCAATAAAGCCCCCGGGCTTCGAGCGCTTCTGTTTCCGGGTCCTCTATGATATGAAAGGAAAAAACATTGAAAACATTACATTTTGATTGTTTTGCCGGTATTTCCGGGGATATGGCCCTGGGCGCTTTTGTGGATTTGGGAGTTGATCCTGATCAACTGCGGAACGAGTTGTCCAAACTGGGACTAGATGGCTGGGCCCTGCAATTTGTCCGGGAAGACCGGGGCGGTATAACCGGTGTCCATGGGATTGTCAAATTGGAAAGCGGGACCGATCACATTGCCCATGATGATGATCGCCATAGGCAGGATCATCATCATGGCTGTCACGGCCACGAACATCCCGATCCTCATCATCATGAACATCATCACGAACATGAACACCATCACCATCATGGGGGCGGTCATGACCATCATTCCTGGAAGGATATACGAAAACTGATAGAGAACTCCGGGATAAGCGCCGGGGCAAAAGAGCGGGCCCTGGCTATCTTTACCCTGATAGCTCAGGCGGAATCTCAGGTACATGGGGTTCCCCCTGAGGACATTGCCTTCCATGAGGTGGGGGCTATGGACTCTATCATCGACATCGCGGGCGCGGCGATATGTCTTGACATCCTGAATCCGGACCGCGTCACCTGCGGCGAAGTGGAACTGGGAGGTGGTACGGTTACCTGCGCCCACGGGGTATTGCCGGTTCCCGCCCCGGCAACCCTGATCCTCTGCCAGGGTATGCCGGTTAAAACCGGGGGATTTGACCGGGAAATGACCACCCCCACCGGGGCGGCGATCCTGGCGGCTTCGGTGGACGAGTTTACCCGGGGCGGTAGTTTTACTCACCTTCGCACCGGATACGGCATAGGGACCCGGAAGCTGGACAAGCCCAACCTGCTCCGCATCTCCTGGAGGGAGGAAAAAGGACAGACGCCGCCATCTGCGGAAGGAGGGGGCGTCACCGAAGACCTGGTTCTGATAGAAGCGAATATCGACGATATGAGCGGCGAAGAGCTGGGCTTCCTTATGGAGAACCTCTTTGAAGACGGCGCCCTGGATGTGACCTTAAGCCCCTGCGTGATGAAGAAATCCCGTCCAGGGACCGTGGTTTCCGTCCTCTGCCCGCCGGGTAAACTGGACGCCCTCAGGCGGACCATGTTTCTGCGGTCTTCGACCATAGGTTTCCGGGAAACCCCGGTCAGGCGTCTCTCCCTGAAACGGGAAGAAGGTCCGGCGGGCGCGTCCGGCAAAGGACGGATCAAGACCGTGTTCTGGGGGGATAAACCCCTGCGCTCCAAGATCGAGTATGAGGACCGCGCCAGGACAGCCAGGGAACAGGGCGTCTCCCTTGGAGATGCGGAACGTATCATACGGGAGGGGAAAACCCCCTAAGGAAAGGGCAGGGCCTCTATAGGGATGGCTGTTCCTTACGCCCCCGCAGAGCCGCCGTCTCCGATTAGGGGCGGCGGCTTTTTACTTGCATTGCCTTATTCCCGGCCCGGGCGGATGCCTGGGGACCGGGGGTTTTCTCCTGAGACAGTAAAATTTGGAAACGATTGTATAAGGCAGGGCATCAGGATTATACTCCTTATTTATGGAAGTAATGAAGCGTACGACAACCTGCGGGGATCTGCGGCGTTCCGATGCGGGGAAAACCGTGGTATTGAACGGATGGGTACACCGGAAACGGGACCATGGGGGCATTTCCTTTATCAACCTGAGAGACCGGTATGGGATCACTCAGGTGGTAGCGGGGGAGGAAGGGGCTGCGGGAGCGGATCTGGCCGCAGTGGTGGCGGAGCTGCGGAATGAGTTCTGCGTCGCCGTGGAAGGGCTGGTCCGGCCCCGGCCTTGCGACATGGTGAACCCCGCCATGGCCACTGGCGAAATTGAAGTGGCCGCTTCCCGGCTGGTCATCCTGAACCGTTCGGAAGCCTTGCCCTTTCAAGTCGATGAGGAATCGGACGCCAGGGAAGACCTGCGCCTCCGTTACCGGTATCTGGACCTCCGCTCGGCGGGGATGCAGAAGCGGATACGCCTGCGGAGCGAAACGGCTTTCGCGGTCAGGGAGTGGATGACAAGCCAGGGGTTCTACGAGATTGAAACCCCCACATTCATCAAGTCCACCCCCGAAGGCGCCAGGGACTATCTGGTACCTTCCCGGCTCTATCCTGGAAAGTTTTACGCCCTGCCCCAATCGCCCCAGCTCTACAAGCAGCTGCTCATGGCATCGGGGTTCGATAAGTATTTTCAGATTGCCCGGTGTTACCGGGACGAAGACGCCCGGGGCGACCGGCAGCCGGAATTCACCCAGATCGATATAGAGATGTCTTTTGTAAGCCGGGATGATGTGCTGGCCGTCACCGAAGGGCTTATGGGCCATGTGTTTAGGAAGACCCTGGGCGTGGAGCTTCCGGCCCATTTCCGGCGCTTGAGTTATGAGGAAGCTATGGAGCGTTATGGCTCCGACAAGCCGGATCTCCGGTTCGGCCTTGAGTTGAAGGATTTTGCCCCCTACGTAGCGGAAGGGGGATTCCAGGCCTTCAAGGACGCCCTGGCCGCCGGGGAAGCGGACCGGAAGGCGGCGGCGGCCAAAGGGGTCGCCATTCCCGGCGGAGGGGTAAAGGCCCTGGTGGTTCCCGGGGCGGCATCGTATTCTCGAAAGCAGATCGAGGAGCTGGAAGCCCATGCCAAGATATACAAGGCCCGCGGCCTGGCATGGATGAAGGTGGCCGGCGCGGACATGCCGGCCCTTGAAGGCGGGGCAGCCAAGTTTTTCGCCCCCCAAGCCGCCAGGATCATTGAGGGGCTGGAAGCCAAAAGCGGAGACCTTATCCTTATCCTGGGGGATTCCAAACGGCGCATCGCCAACATCGCTCTGGGGGCGGTGCGGTCCAAACTGGGCCGGGATCTGGGACTGATCCAGGGGGATACTGCCGGCGGTTCCGAAAGTCCGCGTTTCGAATTCCTCTGGATTGTAGACTTTCCCCTTTTCGAGTTTAATGAGGAAGAAAACCGCTGGGAAGCGGCGCATCACCTTTTTTCCTATCCACAGGAACAGTACCACGCTGCTCTGGAACAGGACCCCGGTGCGGTCAAGGGCGATCTCTACGACTTGGTTTTGAACGGCTGCGAACTGGCTTCCGGTTCCATCCGTATCCACGACCCGGCGCTGCAAAAGCGGGTGTTCAACATCGCCGGTATAGGCCCGGAGGAGGGGGAAAAGAAATTCGGCTTCCTTACCGAAGCCTTCAAGTATGGGGCGCCTCCTCACGGCGGCATAGCTCCGGGGCTGGACCGGCTCGTGATGCTTATGGCGGGGGAAACCTCCATCAAAGAGGTCATCGCCTTCCCGAAAAATTCCTTTGCCGTCAGCCCCATGGACGACAGTCCTTCGGAGGTGGAGCCTAAACAGCTTGAGGAACTTCACCTTAGGGTGATCCCCCCTTCAAAAGATTTAAGGGAATAAGTGAGGCTGTTCCAAAACTATCGTCAACAAGTTAGGAAGGGGGCAGCCGCCCATATGCACTAACTTATATTTGACAAGCCGTCGGTTTATTTAATGGTATACTGTAAAAAACACCGGAGGTTTGTATTATGCCGTCGATAGCCCAGTTACTGCCGCTGCCCGGAAAGGATTACGAACGGAAATGTATCGAACTCGGGATTATACGGCGTGCGCGTGAAATCAAAACGCCCGCCGATTTAATG
>JAISOQ010000165.1 GCA_031275515.1 Treponema sp.
CCGCAGCTCATTGGGAATATCTATGGTACATCCAGCCATCATCAGCAGGCCCATGATTACGGCTCCTCCTAATATCAGCCGCTGAAAAAAACTCCGATTTTTCATTTCGTTTCTCCTTATCGTAAAATCTTACTAAAACGATTTTTTTTCTTTCAAATTGTCATTCAGAGACAACTATGCCTCTTATAATAACATGTTTTACCGTTAAAAACAAGAAAAGCAAAAAAAGCGGCTTTGCCTTCCTGCCTGGACGAAGGAGATTCGAGGTATAGGGTATACGCGCCGCCGACATATACTAAACGCCTGTATAGTAGTACCCTCACCGCCAGTCCTTCCAGGATAACCCGGCGCCTATGGCGGTGGTATATTCAGCGTCCGGAGGATATTCAAAATAGATCGCATAAAGATCGGTGATAACCTGGAGCACCTTTTTCCCAATGAGGTTATCGCTGCCGTTCCCGGTGACGATGATCCGGTCGGTATTCTTGATCTTTGCCGCAAAAACCGCAAGCATACCTATTACCTGGTACACCATGTTCAGTATACCCAGGGCTATGTCCTCGTTCCTGGCCGTATCCATCATCTTCCCAAAATTACTGGCTGTCGATTCGGGGTTCAAAAAGCTAAGGTTCATGTCCATTATATCTTCCATAAGAAGGTCCACCTGGTTCAGATTTCCCCGTTCCGCCAGCTCCATAATGTCGTTGAAGTCGCTGAGGGAAAGGAGCTTTTTCGCCAGCCCCAGGATGGTTCCTCCTCCGACGCCGGAGCCGCCCAGGTGGGAAATGGTACCCGGACGGGCGTCAATGACAACGGTCCCCGTGCCTATGTTGGTTATGATGATGTTATCTTTCCCCGACAGGAACATACCCCCTATGCCTATAGCCTGGATCTCGTTCACCTTTTCCGTGGGAATCCCAAAAAGGTCAGAGTTCACCTTGGAAGCGCCTGCGCCGGTGATCATAATGCGCCGTATGTCGCCGATTTTGATGTCATTCTCTACCAGCATCTTGCCCAGCGCGCCTGTGGCGGAGGTAATCACATCCTGGGCCTTGGTCTTGACTTTTTTAATGCTCCGGCAGGTTCCGTCCGGGCCAAAATCAATGGATACCGCCTTAGTGGTGGTACTGCCTATGTCGATTCCGATTATCATGTATTTCAGGTCCTATATTGTTTTGATGAAACCGCCTGCCGCTTTGATTCCCAGCACAACAACCGCGGTAACAATGGCCCCGGACACCATTACCCCCAGGCTCGCCGCCAGCAGGGTCCGGCGCTTGCTCAAGCCCAGTACCCAGGCGCCCAGCGTACCGGTCCAGACCCCGGTTACCGGCAGGGGCAGGGCAATAAACAGCCCGACGCCGAGCCAGCCCCATCGTTCCACCCCCCGCTGGAGCTTTGTTCTGGCCCTTTCCACAAAGCGGTCGAAAAACCGCTGATACCAGGCCATTTTCAGGAAGAGCTTATGCAGCGTAGAAAGGAAGATCCAGCAGACCGGGGCTACCAGCGCGTTAAGGCCCGCGGCAAATGGATACGCCCAGTACCAGGGTATGCCGTTAGCCACTGCAAAGGGAATGGCCCCCCGCAGCTCGGAGATCGGCAGAAAGGACAACATGGCGGTAAAGAACCAGACGGTGAAGGATGTTACCGGCATAGGCGTATTAACTCCCAGTAGCCGACATCCAGCCGCCGGCCAAATTTATACCCCACCTGGGCAAAACAGCCCGCTTGTTTAAAGCCGAATTTTTCATGAAGCGCCGTACTTGCGTCGTTGGGGACGGTGATCGCCGACATCAGGGCGTGGACATCCTGTTTCCAGGTTTCCTCCAGGAGGCGGGCAAGCAGGGCCGTACCCATGCCCAGCCCTGTCTTCCCGTGCATCAGGTAGATGGAATCTTCCGCCGTAAAGCGGTAGGCCGAGCGTTCATGCCACGGGTGAATGTAAGCGTAGCCCAGAACCTCCCCCGCTTCTTCATACACAAGCCAGGGGTACTTCGCCGTTACCGCTTTAATCCGGCTTTCCATTGCCGGAACCGGAACCGCATCTTCATCAAAAGTAGCGGTGGTATTTTCGACATAATAATTGTAAATGCCGCAGACAGCCGCGGCATCTTCCAGGGTAACCGGACGGATCATTTTCATCTCCTCGAAAAATTTTAACGGTGGCCTGGTTTCTGTTCCAAGGGCAGGGGTTCTACCTTCCGCAGGGTGTTGTCCGCCGAATCCTTAAGTATGATGCAGTTTCTGCCCTGTTTTTTCGCCTCGTACAGTGCGGCGTCCGCATTGCCGTAGAAGGCTTCGATGGAATCGGTAGAACCGCCCCTCAGGATATACATTCCCAAACTGGCTGTCACATAGGGGGCGACCAAGGATTTTTCGTGGGGTATCTGCAAATCAATGATCTTCTGCCGCAGTTTTAACGCTACCCGCTCCGCTTCGGAGATACGGTTTTCGGTCCAAAGCACGATGAATTCTTCCCCCCCTACGCGGGCGGCGAAAACACGCTCCTCGTCGATCAGGGCTTGAAGCACCTTCCCCATAGCCCGGAGTACAATGTCCCCTTTAGGATGGCCGTAGAAATCGTTGTAATTTTTAAAAAAATCCACGTCCATCATAATGGCGCATACCGTTTGATGCACATGCTGGCAGACGGAAATATAGAAAGTCACCGCCTGAAGATAATCCCGGCGGTTGGACAGTCCGGTTAACTCGTCCTTAATGCTCTGTTCCTGGAAACGGTTCCGCTCAAGCTCAAGCCGCCGTTTGGACAACATTCCCCTAATAAGCGTATAGTACATATACCGGGTAATGACCATTCCGGCCATACCGGCGATGATGCTGCCGGCGATGTCAAAGATCCAGATATTAAAAGGTTTGGTCAAAACGGCGAAAATCGAAAAAATTAATATCATTACCAGATTGAGGATCAGGTTCTGCCAAAAATCTATCACAAAGAGAACTTGGGCGGCGACGAAAAACACCCAAACAATCGCGGCGTGTTCATCGGGGCTTTGAATAATCCCCAGAAATATCCCAAAAACCATAAGAGAGACATAAAAAACCAGAAAGCCGGCGATGACAAGCAGGGGTTTATATTTATCATGCCTGAAGAGGGAGGAAGCATAAAGAGCGACACAAGATTCCACTACCGCCGTGATAAGATAAGCGATACAGGTGTCCAGCTGTTTTTCCGCCAAGACCGGAAAAAAGCAAAAAAGCCCTATCACTACCGCCGTCAACAGGCTCGTGATAAACAGGCTGCGGACATTATGTCTAAGAATATCCTCCCGGCAGGATTCCAGAGCTTCTTTTGTAAAGAAACTAAAAAACACGAAAAGGGGCGGCATTAAAAGCTATCTCCAACTTTAGTGTTCATTTCAGCATTACTGCCCGCAGCATGGCTTCCGGGGCGGTTTCCTTTGTAGTTTTTTTTCAAATCGTTCCAGGGCTTTCCCTTCCAGGACATTTTCACCGGCGGCTTCCCCGTCCGTCCCCAGACGCCGCCTGAGTTCGGCAAATTCCTCCCGGGAGAAACGGACTCCCTCTAAACGGTGATTCTCGAAAGATGCGCAGCACCGGGGGGCCACCTTCCGGGTTATCTCAAAAAGCGCCTCCGCATAACGGCGTATCTCCAACTGGGCGTGGGGGTCCAGGCGGAGTTCCAGGAACCGGAACAGGTTATGGAGGTCTATTTGCCAGTACCACTGGGTATAAAGAGACAAGGGCAGATTGATCCGGGCCAGCTCGCGGGCTATCCCCCTGTCTATGAAGGCGCTGTACTCGCCATAGGCCCGCCGCTGCCCTTCTTCCATTCCGGCCCGGACCTCTCCGGCAAAAACGGCGCCGGGAAAGTCCCCCCGGCCCTGTTTATTGTCCCTGCTTTGAAAAGCTATGTCCTCATTGTCGGGGACGTAAAAATCGTCCTCCATCACCGAATAACGTCCGGATACTTCGTTGAGCCGGGCTGTACGGTGACGGACCCATTGGCGGGCTACAAAGATGGGAAGTTTGACATGAAAGGTCAGTACAACTTGTTCAAACGGCGAGGTATGCTCCTCCCGCAGGAGGTAGTCAATAAGCCCCCCATCCTCCCTGTAGGTCTTGGTTCCGGTCCCATAGGAGACCCGGGCCGCCTGAACCACCCGGTCATCACCTCCCAAATAATCCACAAGACGAACAAAGCCCTTGTCCAACACAGGGAACTCCCGGTCGAGTATCGCTTCTGCCTCTTCCACAACGCAATGGGCCATAAACCACCCTTATCTTTAAAGTATTATAAATATATAAAGCTCGAAACTAAGGTTTCAAAAACCTCTCCTATAATACCTGTTATAGGAAAAAAAGAGAAGTGAAGGAGAAATACCCCGGCCATCAATGTACCCTAAATCCCTTCCGCAAAACGGGAAAATCTCATGTTTAACCGCAGCTTTTGATGTGGGCGGCTACTTTGACATCCTGACCCTTGATGTGAGTCACCAGCCAGTCGCCAATCTTGACCTGGACATCCTTGAGCAGAGAGTCAGAAACGCCTTTCATAATCAGTTCTACCGAAAGATCCCGGACCACCTTCTTAAACCCGTTATGGTATTGCTTGTGATTTTCAAAATCCGGGTATTTGTATTGCTGCTGCAATTGTTCCTCATCAAAAAAATGCTTAATCGTATAGTCTGTTAAGAAATCCAGGCTTTTTTTAAGCTCGTCTTTGCCCTTACCCTGTTCGCAGGTACGGATAAGATTGTTGATAGCCTCGAAAAGTTGTTTGTGCTGACTATCGATTATTGGGTATCCGGTTTCCAGTGTTTGGTTCCAAAAATATTCCATGATCCGTCTCCTTGTTGTTATTCCAGGCTAAATAGTATCATACTTATACCCGATTGAATAGTATACCCAGAGCGGCATTATTTAAAAATTGTCCTCGAATCAGCGCGGATTAAACCCTGCATAGTAACAAAGGGTGAAAAACGGGCGTTGAATTTAGCCTAAACTTGCATATATTAGAGGCTGTCTCAAAGCCGTGCATATCAGCGCACGGCTTTGGGACAGCCTCATTAGGGTCGAATGTAAAATTACCGGGACGCATTAAAAACAGGGAAGCCCTGATTTTAATGCGTCCCAACCGCCTGTACCCGCAGCTCCGGGTCTTTGCGCTTATCCTTTGACCGCCCCTGCGGCAACCCCTTTGGTAATCTGCTTCCGGAAAATCAGGTAGAATATCAGCATGGGGATCATGCCGATAACCAGAGCCGAAAACTGTTTCCCGTAATCCGATGCCAAAGCCCCTGAAAAACGGTTGACCCCTACGGGAATGGACTTGATAAGGTCGCTGGAACTGAGGATATTGATGAGCATGAACTCGTTCCAGGTACCGGTAAAGGTCAGAATCCCCACGGTCATGGCCACTGGAGCGGTCATGGGGAAGATGATGCTGCTGAAAATTTTAAGGTACTTAGCCCCCTCAATACGGGCCGCTTCAATGAGGGCTTCGGGAATGCCTTTGATAAATTCCGTACCCAAATATACCCCCATAGGAAGGCCCAGGCCGATATAGGGAATAAGCACCCCCAGACGGGTATTGTACAGCCCTGCGGCATTCACCATGAGGAAAAGAGGCACCATAATGGATTGCAGGGTAAGCAGTATACCGATGATAAAAATCCCATGCAGGATGGGAGTGGCCCGGCTCTTTATTTTTGCAAAGGCAAAGCTCGCCATAAAGCCCAAGACCACTACTGAAATCACCGTAACCATAGTATAAAATATACTGTTCAGCAATAAAATACCGAAGTTGCCCATCTTCCATGCATAGGGGTAGTTGCCGAAGAACCAAAGCTTGGGCAATGACAGTTTGCTGGTAGTCAGGTATTCCTGAGTCGTCTTAAAGGACTGGATAAGCAGCCAGATGATGGGATAAATAGCCAGGATCGTAAAAATAGCCATCACGGTATAAATGATAATCTTTGCAGGGATATTCCCTTCGCGTACGTCCGCCATATTCTACTCCTTTCCGCCAAACTTTTTTTCCACGCTTCGGGTTATACCGATAAGGATAAAGCTGATGATCACCATGACTGTGGAAATGGCGTTTGCTAGGGGATAATTGGGGGCTCCCCGGAATGCTTTATTGTACATATACAAGGAAAGCACGCTGGTCCTCTGGGCCGGCCCTCCCTGGGTCATCACGAATAAGAGGTCAAAGGACTTGAGGGACCCGGAAATCGCCAGAATGGCGCTGGTAACGATTACCCCCGAAAGAGCCGGAAGAATGATGTACCAGAGGGCCTGGATGTCCGTGGCCCCGTCTATTTTTGACGCCTCAATGATAGAAGTATCAATACGCTGGAGATTGGCGAGGAATATGATCACATACATCCCGGTATACATCCAGAGCATGACCACCAGGACCGGAATCATGGGATACTGATTGATAGTAAACTCCGCTTTAGGGTTAAAGAACCTGACAATTTCCATATAGACGCTGTCCTGGCTCTGGTAAAAACTTTTAAACAGAATACCGATGATAACCGCGGAAATAACATTGGGCAGGTATATCATGGTCTGGAAGAAATCGGTCCCCCGCACCAGCCCTCGGGACAAAATATAGGCCAGCGCAAACCCCAGGGGAATTTGCCCAAAAACGGATATCAGCACGATAAACATGTTGTTTTTGAGGGCCATATAAAAGTATGAATCTTTGAATATGGTGATATAACTGGAAATTCCCGCAAAACTCATCCGGGGATTACCAAAAATCCGCCCGCCGTTATAGTTAGTTAAACTCAATACCACCGAGAATATGGTGGGAAAGGCCATCACGCAAAAATAAATAAGCACCGCAGGGGCCGCAAGAATGATATACGCCAGCCGCTGTTCACTTTTTGAAGTCAGTTCCTTCATCAAAAAGCTCCTTTCATAGAGTCTGTCCCAAAACCGTGCACTAACGCGCACGGTTTTGGGACAGACTTGAGCCACAGGCTTGAGCCGTAAGCTAAGCCGTAGGCTCTTGCAGTTTTTCAGGCTTTCAGCCTGCGAACCGAAGGTTTACGAACCTGCGGTTCGACAAAACTGCGAATTTCAAAGTTACTTTCCCAAAACTGAAGTTTTGGGAAAGCCTCACCTACAAAAAAAGAGGTTGTTCGCAGAACACGGACAACCTCTTTCCTACTATAAATCCCATCCGCGGATTATGCGTCAGGATCCACCCAGAAATAAAACGCCGTGCATTTTATCCTGTCACTCGTTTTTACTAGTTGGACTTCTTCCAGTTATCAAAGGCCTGCTGAATCTCCCGGGCAACCTGTTCCGGAGTTTTGCCGCCAAGGCCCAGTTCCTGCAAGCCATCGTTAAGGGGATTATAGACATCACTGTGGAAAGCCCCGTCAATGACCGCAGTAGACGCGGTATATTGGGACCCCAGGTTACTGATAGCCTTCTGCATAGGCTCAAGTTTAAGGCTCCCTACATCGATGTTTTTCACCGTGGGGGTGGAAATGCCGCCGGTTTCCAGCATATAGGTCTGGGTTTCCTTGCCCGAAAGCCATTTGATGAGCTTCCATGCGGCTTTTTCCTTATCAGAACCGCTCGGGATATTGGCGTTCATGCCCCAGCCGACTCCCAGAGTAGCGGAAGTTGATTTGTTAATCTTTGCCCCGGGAATATCGGGAAACACGGTGATCTGGATCTTCTCCTGCCGCGCCGGGGGTATGATCGCCTGACCGGTAGACTGATCGGTGATAAAGGCCCCGACCCGCCAGTCGCCGTCAACAAGGTAGGCCCCTTTGTTCGTCCCAAACTGGCCGAGAACGCTGCCGTAATCGGTGGAAAGAGTAGCCTGGGACAGGACCCCGTCGTCATACAGGGTTTTGACAAAGGCAAGGGCCTTCACAAAATCAGGATCCGTAAATTTGGTTTTTCCCGAAAGAATAGACTGCTCCCAATCTTTCCCGCCGAAACGTCCGGCAATCATGGAGAAAAGACAGGACTGCATGACCCAGGCATCCTGATTCGCCATCAGCACCGTATCATAGCCTTTGGCCTTGAGAATCGGCGCCTGGGCTTTCAGTTCCTCGTAGGTCTTCGCCGGAGTCAGACCCGCATCGGCCAGGACTTCGGTGTTGACATAAAAGGCATGGGTGGAGGTGATGGCCAGGGGCATGATAGCCACATATCCGCCGCCTTGCAAACTGCCGTCTAAAGCCGTCGGCAGGAATGAGGATTCATAGGCGCTTCCTTCACCCTTAATCAAGGGCAAAAGGTCTTTCAAAAGTTTCTGGGTATGAAGAGTAGTTGACCTTCCCGACGGCCAGGCGTACATCACATCCGGAAGCTGGCCTGCCGCAGCATAGGCTTCCACCTTGT
The DNA here is from genome assembly GCA_031275515.1 of Treponema sp. GTDB lineage: Bacteria > Spirochaetota > Spirochaetia > Treponematales > Breznakiellaceae > JAIRLK01. The sequence goes on from JAISOQ010000165.1 coordinate 8,356, forward strand.
TATGAAAGGGTTCATTGTACAGATCTTCCCGAATCACCTTGATATCCGGGTTAGCCTTGCTGAAAGCATCCCATACACGGGCAACCGAGTCCGAACTATTGGCAGAGGTCAAATCCATATAGTTCAGAACTCGAAGCTCCACCTGGCCGCCAGTGGACTGAGCGCCGCCGGCGCTGCCTGCACTGGAGCCTCCAGCCGCCCACACGGCCCCCCCCCCCCCAGCAAAGGCCAGGGCCAAACACAATACGATAAATCCGATTCTTTTCATCCATATTCTCCTTAACTTTTAGAGAACGCCATGAAGGTCCTCTATAATCTAGGTAAGCCATCGCTTCCCAAACACAGCAATATTAATTATTGTATGAATAATCCTATTTGTCAATCAATATCGTACAATATTTCTTAAATTATCCAAAAGCACCCGGCGGCGGCTCCTTAAACCTGCCCGGCGCTTGAAACAGGTCTGGATTTCAGCCGGATCTTCAAGTATCCTGTAAAAAGAGGAGCAATCTATGCGATATGGTTATTTTGATATTGAACGCCGGGAGTATGTGATAGATCGGGTTGACGTGCCCGTATCCTGGACGAACTACATTGGGGTCAAGGACCTCTGCGGGGTGTTTAACCATACCGCCGGGGGCTATCTTTTTTATAAATCCCCGGAGTACCACCGGATCTCCCGGTTCAGGCCCAATGGAGTGCCTATGGACAGACCGGGGCATTACGTGTATATCCGGGACGATGACACCGGGGAATACTGGACCGTATCCTGGCAGCCGGCAGGTAAACCCCTTGATACGGCCAAATACGTTTGCCGTCAGGGGCTTTCCTATTGCAAGTATCAATGCGACTATAACGGCATTGTTGGGGAACAGACCCTGTTTATCCCTCTGGATGATCCGGTTGAGCTTTGGGATGTAAAACTCTCAAACAATTCGGGTAAACCACGGCGTCTGAGCCTGTTTGGGTACATGGAATTCTCCTTTCACCATATTGATATGGACAACCGGAATTTTCAGATGAGCCTTTATTCCGCCGGGTCTTCCTATGCCGACGGGGTCATCGAGATGGACCCCTTTTATGAGGATGGGGGGTTCCATTTCTTTACTTCCAGCGACATGGCCGATTCCTGGGACTGCCTGCGGGACAGGTTTATCGGCCCCTACAGGACAGAGACAAACCCCCTGGCGGTGGAACAGGGCCGGTGTTCCGGTTCCAGCGAGCTTGGGGGGAACCATTGCGGGGGCTTGCACCGCACAATCACCCTGGAGCCTGGGGAGACCTACAGGCTGGTATTTATGCTGGGCGAAGGGGATAGACGCCAGGGCGTGGCGTTGCGGGAAAAATACCGGCAGGGCGCTGCGGTAGACCGGGCGTTTACGGCGCTGCGGGACTTCTGGACCGCGAAACTCGATACGCTCCAGGTTTCCACCCCGAATGAAGGGATGAATACCCTGCTCAATACCTGGACTTTGTACCAGTCGGAAATCAACGTCATGTTCTCCCGGTTCGCCTCGTTCATCGAGGTGGGAGGCCGCACCGGTCTGGGCTACCGGGATACGGCTCAGGACGCCATGAGCATCCCCCATTCCAACCCGGAAAAATGCCGCAGCCGTATCACTGAACTGCTCAAGGGCTTAACCGGCGCGGGGTACGGGCTCCATCTGTTTCAACCTGAATGGTTTGAATCGCAAAAAAAGCCGGCCTTCACTTCCCCGACGGTAGTCCCGGCCCCGGATAAAGCACAGATCGTCCACGGCATCAAAGACGTATGCGCCGACGACGCCCTGTGGCTCGTCCCCGCCATTACCGAATATCTCAAAGAAACCGGAAACCTGGAGTTTGTCAACGAAGTGTACTCCTATGCCGACGGGGGAGAGGGGACGGTATACGAGCATATCACCAGGATCCTCGACTTTTCCGCTGAACAGGTGGGCCAGCACGGCGTCTGCAAGGGTCTGCGGGCAGACTGGAATGACTGCCTTAACCTGGGAGGCGGAGAAAGCGCTATGGTCTCTTTCCTCCACCATTGGGCCCTTAGCCATTTTGTGGAGCTTGCCCGAAAACTGGGCCGCCGCGCCGATGAGGACAAATATGCGGCCCTGGCGGAACAGGTGCGGAATGTCTGCGAAGAGGTCCTCTGGAATGGGTCCTGGTATACCCGTGGATTTACCAAATCAGGGCGGGCCATTGGCGCCCCGGAAAATGCCGAGGGGAAGGTCTTTATGGAATCCAACACCTGGGCGGTAGTATCCGGCGTCGCCTCCCCGGAGCGGGGGGTAAAAGCTATGGACGCGGTGGACGCCTACCTTTACACCCCCTACGGCCTCAAGCTCTGCGCCCCGGCCTATACCGCCCCGGATGATGAAATCGGCTTTGTTACCCGGGTGTACAAAGGGGTCAAAGAAAACGCCGCCATTTTCAGCCATCCCAATCCCTGGGCCTGGTGCGCCGAAGCTATCCTGGGCAGGGGAGACCGGGCCATGAAATTCTACAACGCCCTTTGTCCCTTTTATCAGAACGATCTAATCGAAATTCGTGAGGCTGAACCCTATTCCTACTGCCAGTTCATCATGGGCCCGGATCACAGCGCCTATGGGCGGGCCCGGCATCCCTTTATGACCGGTTCGGCGGGGTGGAGCTATTTTGCCGCCACCCGGTATATCCTGGGGATTCGTCCCGGCTATGACGCCCTGTTCATCGATCCCTGTATTCCCCATTCCTGGAAGGGCTTTACCGCCCGCCGGGTATGGCGCGGCAGCGTCTATGAAATCCAGGTGGATAATCCCAACGGGGTAAGCAAGGGCGTCCGGAAATATCTCCTGAACGGGTCTCCCGTACCGGTACAAGGGGGTATCCCGGCGCAGGCCCCTGGAAGGGTAACCCAGGTGACGGTAGTATTGGGTTGACGGCGGATCCTGAGAAGCTGTCCCAAAACCATGTGCGTTAGCGCGCCGTCATTTAGTTTTGGGGCAGGCTCCTTACTTTCCCGAAGCGGATTTAAAGGCGGTCCAGATCAGGATATGCTCTTCGTCCGCCTGGGGGCTGATATTCTGAATCATCTCCATGCTGATGTTGAATCCCTCGGGAAGGGTGAGGAATTCCCGGTACTCCCCGCTGATGTAAGGGTCCGAGGCGGCATAGGTGCTGTAGTACCCGAGAAACTCGAAGCACGCCGCGCCGCGCCGGGGATCCATGATGTAATTGAGAAACTCGTAAGCCGCATCGGGGTTCGCCGCCTTGCTGGGGATAAAGCCCGCCATGATGCCGAAGCCTATGCCTTCCGACGGGAACACCACCTGCAAGCCGGGATTCTCCATCTTCGCTATAGTTACCTGGGAAGTGTACATGACCGCGGCGGAAATCTCCCCGGAAAGAATATCATTCTCAAGGTCGTCATCCCTGATAAGCCGGATGTTCGGCGCAAGGGAGAGAAGCCGGCCGCCGGCGGCGCGGATCGTCTCCAGATTATTGGTATTGTAGCTCTGGCCCAGCACTTTAAGGGCCATGCCGTTCACCACCCTGTAGTTTTCGATGATCCCCACCTGGTCTTTTAGGCTCTGATCCCAAAGGTCCGCATATCCTTTAATGGGAATCTTCACCCGGGAGGGGTCGTAAACGATGGTCTGTACCCCCGCTCCGTAGGGGATGGTGTATTCATCCGCCGGATCGTAGAACTGCCGCTGATACATGGGATTGATGTTCCCGTAATTTGAAAGGCGGCTCTTGTCCAGCTTTTGGGCAAGGCCCCGGGCGATCACGGTCTCGATGATGTAATCGTCGGCGATCACCAGATCGTAGCCTGACCCTCCGGCGGTTTCAAGGCGGGTCAACATGGTTTCGTCAAAATCGAAATTCACGTAGTTGATCGTAATGCCGGTCTCTTTTTCAAAGCCGTCGAGTATTTCCTGGGGGAACATCCCTTCCCAGGTAAACAGGGTAAGCTGCTTTGCAAGCGGCTTTGAAGCGCCGCGTTCACGGGAGCCTCCAGCCCACAGCCCGGTGAGAGACATACAGGACAACGCCAAACACAACGCGATAAATCCCATTCTTTTCATTCTTTATCTCCTTATCTGCATCTTATTTTAATACTCATAGTTAATCTTGACGCCGGTCTCTTCTTCAAAGCCGTCGAGTATTTCCTGGGGGAACATCCCTTTCCAGGCAAACAGGGTGAGCAGCTTTGCCGGCGGCTTTGAAGCGCTGCGTTCACGGGAACATCCGGTCCACAGCCCGGTGAGAGACATACAGGACAACGCCAAACACAACGCGATAAATCCGTTTTTTTTCATTCTGTATCTCCTTACCTGAATCTTATAATTCCCGTATCTTTAGAGGCTTTCCCAAAACCGTGCGCGTTAGCGTACAATCAATTAGTTTTGGGACAGGCTCTTTAGTCTATCATACATTGTGTCTTGAATTTTATTCCAGCCCTTAGGGTTATTGAGGGATTTTAAAGATTTTCTTGAAAAAAGACGCCAGGGCGTTCATGATCTTCCTGAAAAAACCAGGATTTCTCAGTCTAGGAAGGTAAGGGTAACGCCGCTGGGACAGGACGGGGTTTTTAACAGCCCGGTCTGGGCGCATACCGTCACGTCTATAAGGCCACTGGCAGGACGGACAAAATTCTTTGCGGGAAGCCCCAGAGAATTCCCGGGTTTGTCAAAGCCGAACCAGATGGCAGTAGTATAGTAGGGAGTATATCCAATGGCCCAGGCATCGGATCAGTTCTGGGCAGCGCCGGTTTTCCCTGCCGCGGGAATCTGGTGCAGCGTACCGTTTTCATCCCGAAAGACGAATTTCCCGAATACCGAAACCGGCGTGTCTGCCTCCAGGGGCTTTTTGAGAAGTCCCGTCATGACCCTGAATATCGCTCTCCATACGCCGTGAGGGCTGTAAGCCTGCCGTTACCGGTAACTATTTCCGCCTAATTTCCCGGAGACAGCGTTACCGGTAAAATTGTCGAAAATTTTATTGGCATTTGGTTTTCTTTGGAATATATTTCTTAGTAAGAATGTTCCTGCTAAAACATGGTTTTTCAGGAATGTCTTAATGTAATTACTTTAATTTAGGAGAGACTTATGAAAAAAGTTATTGCTGTAATGGTGATAATGGCGGTGTTCTCAACGGCTGTGTTTGCCGCCCCATTATCTGCCGCCGGTTCCTTGGATAAGACATCCCTGGAAGGATTTCGTTCTGAGCTGTCAACCAAAACAGACTCCCATAATGATTTCGACGATCTGTTTGCC
>JAISOQ010000019.1 GCA_031275515.1 Treponema sp.
CAATCAAAATCCTGTATATTTAAATCACTATGGATACAGGGCTTTCCGATACCTGGAGTTCTCTCAAGGCCGCGGCCCGGGACGCGCCCCGGGAGCCGGGGGTATACATCATGAGGGACAGCGAGAACCGGATCATCTATGTGGGAAAAGCGAAGACGCTTAAAAACCGGCTGAATTCCTATTTTTCCGGCGCCAGGGACATCAAGACCGCTACCCTGATGCACCATGTCCAGACCATCGAGACCATCATCGTAGCCAATGAATACGAAGCCCTGCTCCTGGAAAATACCCTCATCAAACAGCACAGTCCCAAGTACAACATTAACCTGAAGGACGGCAAGACCTATCCGGTGATTCGCGTCACTGCCGGGGACTTCCCCCGGGTGTTCAGGACCCGGCATATCATGGAGGACGGGTCCCGGTACTTCGGCCCCTTCCCCAACATCCCGGCGGTGGATACCATGTTGGAATTCATCGACAAGCTCTTTCCCCTGCGGAAATGCCGCCGTTTTCCTGCCCGGCGGAAGGGCGGTTCCGGCGGGCAGGTTCCCTGCATGTACTATCACATAGGCCGCTGCGCCGCTCCCTGCTGCGGCAAGATCAGCGCCGAAGAATACGGACATCATGTGAAGCGGGTAGAAAAACTCCTTGCCGGAGAAACCGAATCCCTCATCATAGAACTCACCGAAGGGATGCACAAAGCTGCGGCGGAATTGAAATTCGAGCGGGCCGCCCAGATCAGAAACGCAATTAAAGCCATAGAACAGCTTTCCGGGGACATCACTGTGGTGGACTTCGACAGCGAAGGCCGGGACTACATCGCCTGGGCTGCCGAAGGCGTCTTCGCAACCTTCACGGTCTTCTCCATGCGGGGCGGCAAGATGACCGGACGGGAACTTTTCCGTACCCGCTCCGCCGCCGATGAGTGTGAATCCCTGGAGACTTTTGCCGCCTCCTACTACGCCCCGGACCGTCCTCCTCCGCCGCGGATCTACCTGGCCTTGGGCAAAGTCTCCCCAGACGCTGCGGAAGCCCCTGCCGCCGGGATTTCCCCCTATGCTTCCCTGCTCCGCTGGTTTCGGGAACAGTTTGGTTATGAGCCTGAACTGCTTCCGCCGGATGAAAAGCGCCACGAGGCGATTCTGGCTATGGCCCGTCAGAACGCCCTGGAGGACCTTAGACGGCGGCTCAAGGAAAGGGGGGCAGGTCCCGCCCTGGACGAGCTGGCCCAGGCTTTGGGGCTTAAAACCAGGCCCGAGCGGATTGAAGGCTTCGACATAGCCCAACTGGACGGGAAACATCCGGTAGCTTCCCTTATCTCCTTCAAGAACGGCGCCCCGGACCGGAAGAACTACCGCAGCTTCAAGCTCCGTACCGTGGTGGGAGTGGTGGACGACTTTGCCGCCATGCGGGAAGCCGTATACCGCCGCTATTCCCGGCTCATACGGGAAGGGAAAGAACTGCCGGATTTGGTACTCATAGACGGAGGCATAGGCCAAGTGAACGCCGCCAAAGGGGTATTCGACGAACTGGGTATGGACAGCGATCTTGTAGGTTTAGCCAAACGGGACGAGGAACTCTGGCTCCCCTATGCCCGGGAGCCGGTACGCCTTTCCAAACGTTCCGAAGCCCTCAAGGTTCTCCAGTTTGTCCGGGACGAGACCCATCGTTTCGCCACATCCCTCAACCAGCGGCTCCGTTCCAAAGACCTGGCCTTCCCGGCCCTGGAGTCCGTGGAAGGCATAGGCCCCAAGCGAGCCGCCGCCCTCATGAAAGCCTACGGCAGCCTTGAGGCCCTGGCCGCCGCCGCTCCTGAAGCTCTGGCCGAAAGCTGCCGTCTGAGCGAAACCGCAGCCCGGGCTGTCCGGGCCGCGGCAAAACTGGCCCTGGAGGACCGGGAAACCGCGAAAAAACGTTTTGCCCAGGGAGCAGAACGTTCCGCCCCAAAGAAGACCGCCGTCAACGGAGACGCCAAAGACCTCTACGGGACGCTCAATTCCCGAAGCGCCGAAACCGGCGCGGCCCTGGCCGCCGAAGCCGAAGCGGACTATGATGCGGACGGGGAAAAATAAGCCCGGCGCGGCTTAAATTCTTCCCCCCACAGCCCCAGGCGGAACGGTTATTCGCTTCCTTTACGTTTTTCCGAAGCGGTTTCCCTTTTCGCAATATCTTTGGCTTTTTCTTTTTCTTTGGTTATCTTCGCGTCCAGCTTATCCATCATCTTATCAATAGCAGGGGTCAGTTCAAAATCATGTTCCTTTACGTGTATGGACACTCCCCACCGGAAATTTACCGTTGCCTCGGCGGAAAAGTCCTTTTCTTTTGTCAGAGTAAAGAGGAGATCGATAATCATATTTTCGGCATTGTGAATCCGCGCAATCTTCCGATCCAGATACTCCCTGGCATCGTCTCTTAGAGTAAAATGCACAGCTTTGATTTCAGTATTCATACTACCTCCTGAATGCGGCTACCCTCCGCACTTAAAAAAATATTTATAAACCGCCGACAGAAATCGCAAAGAAAGGAGGCCCGGCCCCCGCAGAGGCGGACTCATTTGAGCCGGTTCATCTCGAATATGACGAACCCAGATTCAGTTCACTCCTGTATTTTGCAACGGTCCGTCTGGCGATCGAAATGCCCCGTTTGGCAAGCATATCGGAGATCTCCTGGTCCGGAATACGCCGATCTTCCCCGGAGATAAGCTCCCGGATTATTTCCTTTACGCCTTCCTTGGAATACCGGGACCCGCCGGATCCTGCCCCGGAAATAGAATTGGTAAAAAAATAACGAATCTCGAAGATGCCCCATTCGGTCTGCATGTACTTGCCGTTGGCTGTCCGGGACACCGTTGTTTCATGGACCCCCAGCTCCTGGGCTATATCCCGTAAAGTAAGAGGCTCCAGGTATTTGGGCCCATTTACAAAAAAAGGCCGCTGAAATTCCACAATAGCCCGGGAAACCCGCAGCAGGGTATGATTACGCTGATTAATAGATTGAATGAACCACCGGGCCTCTTTGATGTTTTCCCTGGCGAAGTCCCTGATTTTTTTACCGGCCGTATCGGCGTTTTTCCGCCCCTTTTCCTTTTTATCGGAAATCTTCATGAAGAAGGGATTAATTCCCAGGACCGGAATTTCTTCCTCGTTCAGAACGATGACGAATTCCCCCTCTTTCCTGACAATCTGCACATCGGGGACTACATACCGGGTATCCGCGGAATCGAACCGCCGCCCGGGAAAGGGCGAAAGTTCCCGAATCCGCTCCAGGATAATCCCGATTTCTTCCTGAGTGCGCCCCAGTTTTCGGGCAGCCTCGGCGATCTTCCCCTTCTCAAGAAGCTCCAGATAATCCAGGGCTTCTTCCATCCCCGGCGGCGCGTCGGCTAAAAGCCGGGTCTGTACCAGAAGGGACTCGCGGAAACCTGTTGTACAGGCCCCCGGCGGATCCAGGGACTGCACCAGTTTGATCGTCTCCCGGACCTTCTCCGGATCTTCCCCTTTGAGGAGCAGCTCCACCGGCTCCTTATGAAATCCGTCGGCATCCAGATTTTGAATGAGACGCTCCCCAATCCGCCGGCTCTCCTCATCCACAGGCTCCAGCCGCAGATTCCAAAGCAAATGTTCTTGAAGGGTCTCCGGCCTGGACAAGGCCCCCTCAATAAATTTGTACTGTTCCTCCATCGCCTCGTTCCCGCCCCGGCGGACAAAACCCGAGTCGGAGGTAACCTCAAAGTAGTCGTCTTCTTCCTTGGGAGGGGAAGCTCCATCCAGGGAGACCGTGGAATGATCCTCCACCACTTCCAGCGCCGGATTCCGCTCCACTTCCTCCTCAATTTTTTCCCGCAAATCCACAATAGGCAGCTCCATCATCTTGATAGACTGATAGAGCTGAGGACTCATCTTTAATCGCTGCTCCTGAATAAAAGCCGGGCGCTGCAACTGCACGGAAAAACCTCTCTGATTACGGCTGAAAACTGAGGCTGTCCCAAAACTAATTGACTGTACGCTAATGCGCACGGTTTTGGGACAGCCCCTTGCAATTTTTCAGGTTTTCAGCCTTGCAAAATTGCGAATTTCAAGGCTGCTTCCCCAAAACTGAAGTTTTTGGAAGCCTTAACTGTTCTATATATTCTCCCATCTAAGACTATTGTCCGGTTACGGAGGTTTGTCAAGAATCGAAAAATAAAAACAAAGGACCGAAAAAACGCCGCCGGGTCTTTTCTGATTTCTCAAAAACCCTTATGATGAACTTGGAGGATTTTCATGGATGTTCAGCAGGAATTGAAAGCCCGGCTTGCGGCTCTGGGTACGGCCATCCCCGAAATACTTCTTCCCAAAGCTGGGATAGACCTTCAAAAATGGGCGGTCATCGCCTGCGACCAGTTTACCCAGGACAGGAACTTTTGGATGCGGGTCAAAGAAACCGCCGGCGGCGATCCTTCTGCGCTGAACCTTATCCTGCCTGAAATCTACCTGGAAGACGGAGACAAGGGGGCGCGCACTCAGCGAATCCGTGAAACCATGAAGGCGTATCTTGCAGGGAACGTCTTTGCCCCGGCCTTTACAGGCTGTATCTATATAGAACGAACCACCCCGTTCCGTCCTTGCCGCAGAGGTCTTGTCCTTGCCATAGACCTGGACGCCTATGACTGGAAAGCTGGCGCCCGTTCCCTCGTCAGGGCTACCGAAGGGACCGTCCCGGAAAGGCTTCCTCCCCGGGTGGAAATACGCTGCGGGGCGGTCCTGGAGACCCCCCACATTCTGATCCTCATCGATGACCGGGAAGACGCCCTGATCCCCGTTTTGGGCAGCCGGGCCAAACGGTCTGCCCCCCTCTACGAGACATCCCTGATGCTGGGCGGGGGCAGCGTTTCGGGCTGGGCTCTGGATAGGGAGGACGACTGGGCTGCCCTGGCTGACGGACTTGAAGCTCTGTCCCGGCTGTCCCGGAGCCGTTACGGGATTCCCGAACCTTTTCTCTACGCTATGGGGGACGGCAACCATTCCCTGGCGACTGCCAAGGCGGTCTGGGATGAATATAAAGCCGCCCATTCTGACGATCCTGATCTGGCCTCTCACCCTGCCCGCTGGACCTTGGCAGAGGTGGAAAATCTCTACGATCCGGGCATAGCGTTTGAGCCCATACACCGCCTTCTCTTTGGGGCCGCCGCCGGAGAAACGCTTGACGTACTCTCAGTCCTGCCGAATTTTTCAAGCCGTCCTGTCTCCAGCCGGGAAGAACTCTTTCGCCTGGTGGGGGACCCGGATGCGCATCTAAGCCGCCTCGGCCTCTGCTCCGGGACCGAGCGTTTCCTGGTGGAGACCTCCGCTCCCCCGGTTATCACCGAAAGTCTCCAGCCCCTGCTGGACGCCTTTGTTCAATCCTCTGCAGCCGGACAGGGAAACGGGGCGGTTTCCATTGACTACATCCACGGCGAAGACGAGCTTTTTCGCCTTGCCGCCGGACCGGCGTCCACAATGGCAGGCCCAGAGGACTCGAAACCCGCCGTCCGCACGGGGATCCTCCTGCCGCCGGTCAGGAAAAGCGGCCTTTTTGAGACTGTAGCCCGGTCCGGCCCTCTTCCCCGGAAAAGTTTTTCTCTGGGAGAGGGGATAGAGAAGCGGTACTATCTTGAATGCCGTAAGCTTTTTGTGTAAGATAGGTGAAGGTGGTAAATTAGCCGG